>JBIOWC010000362.1:0-12370 GCA_044868105.1 Blastocatellia bacterium | reverse complement strand
CTGGGTTTATCCGGAAGTTTGGCTAAGGTAGCCGCTTGATTGACGCAATCTTCAGCCATTCGCCGATAGGTTGTCCATTTGCCACCGGCTATCGATAGCAAACCCGATTGTTCAATATGAATGGTGTGGTCGCGTGACAGGGCGGCGGTGTTTTGCGCATTCGCAGCTTTGACCAACGGGCGAATACCCACGAAAACGCTCAGAATATCTGCTCTGGTCGGCGGTTTATGCAGATACTTTCCGGCGGTTGACAGGATAAATTCAATCTCTTCGTCGCGCGGCTGGGGTTCAAGCATCGGCTCGTCAATCGGCGTATCGGTGGTGCCGACCAGCGTATGCTCATGCCAGGGAATGGCAAACATCACACGCCCGTCGTCGGTGTGCGGAACCATAATGGCGCTATCGCCGGGCAGGAATGACCGGTCAAATACCAGATGCACGCCCTGGCTGGGCGCAATCATCGGCGCCATATTGGCCGTCGCCATTCGCCTGATCGCGTCGCAAAAGGCGCCCGTCGCATTTATCACGACTTTGGCTTGTACGGTATAGGCCTCGCCGCTTTCCAAATCCGTGAAGGTCGCGCCGTCAATGAATCCTTCATGGTCTTTCGTCAGCCCGGTCACCGGCGCGTAGTTCAAAAGCGTTGCTCCTTGCTCGGCGGCGGTCGCCACCAGATTGATGAGCAGGCGTGTATCATCGAATTGTCCGTCAAAATAGACCACGCCGCCACGCAGGCCTTCGGGGTTAATCGTCGGCAGTCGTTCGAGGGTTTCTTCTTTGGAAAGAATCTCCGAATGACCGAAGCCGTATTTGCCTGAAAGCAAGTTATAGAGCTTTAGCCCCAACCCGTAAAAAGGCATCTCCCACCATTCGTAATTTGGCACCACAAAGGCGAGGTCGGAAACCAGATGCGGCGCGTTTTGCCGGAGAATGCCGCGCTCTTTCAAGGCTTCCATCACCAGCGAAATATTGCCTTGTTCGAGGTAGCGCACGCCGCCGTGCACCAGTTTGGTGCTGCGACTCGAGGTGCCTTTGCCGAAATCGCTCTGTTCCAAAAGTAACACTTCATAACCGCGCGAAGCCGCCTCCACAGCGCAGCCGACTCCGGTAGCGCCGCCGCCAATGATGACCATATCCCAGTGATGATTTCCCGGCCCGACCCGGCTCAACATGTCTGCGCGATTCATAAACTATCTTCCTTTTTACTACCATAAGCGCCCGGCAATTTTGCCGCAAGCGGCAATCATTTCTTTGCAGATTCACTGCCGATTATCAATATAATTGGTCTTACCCATTTATTGCACCTGGTGATTGGTAATCGCTATTCTTGACACAGAAAGGTGAATAATAGAGAATAGCGCCAATTTCATTTAGATAATATAGGTATTGGTAAAACCAATAAAGATGATGGCTAATATTTGTTTAGACTTCAAAACCGAGAATTCATGATAGAGCGTCGCAAGTTTATCAAGCGTCTGTTAATTGGCGGGGCCGGCGCCTGGCTGCTTCCCGCAGATTTTTTGGATTCGGCAAACGGAATATTCGGCTCGGTTGCGTTGGCGCAAAGCGAGGCCCGGGCCGGGGTGCCGCAAATTCTCAAACGCATTCAAGCGCCGGTCTTTCCAAAACGCGATTTCCCCATCACCCGCTTTGGCGCCGTCGAAGGCGGCACGCGCGATTGCACAGCCGCATTTCGCGCGGCTATTGCGGCTTGTCACGCGGCCGGCGGCGGCCGCGTCCTGGTGCCGGCGGGCACCTTTCTTACCGGCGCGATTCATTTAAAGAGCCGGGTCAATTTGCATGTCGCCAAAGAGGCAACCATCAAATTCAGCACAGAGGTTACGAACTATTTGCCGGTGGTTTTTTCGCGTTGGGAAGGCGTTGAACTGATGAACTATTCGCCGTTCATCTATGCCTTTGAACAGGAGAACATCGCCATCACCGGCGAGGGCACGCTTGATGGGCAAAGCAGTAATGAATATTGGTGGCCGTGGAATGGGCGCGCCAGTTACGGCTGGAAAGAGGGCCAACCCAATCAGCGCCAAGACCGCGCGGCGCTCATTGATATGGCCGAACGTGGGGTGCCGGTCAGCGACCGCCTGTTCGGCGCGGGGCATTTCTTGCGCCCGCAGTTTATTCAACCTTATCGCTGTAAAAATGTGTTGATTGAAGGGGTGACCATAAAAAATTCGCCGATGTGGGAAATTCATCCGGTGCTTTGTACGAATGTCACCGTGCGCCGCGTGATTATCGCGAGTCACGGACCGAATAACGATGGCTGCGACCCCGAATCCTGCAAAGATGTTTTAATCAAAGATTGTTCTTTCGACACCGGCGACGATTGCATCGCCATCAAATCGGGCAGAAATGCCGACGGGCGCCGGTTAAACAGGCCTTCGGAAAACATCATCATTCAAGGCTGCAGGATGAAAGACGGGCACGGCGGCGTAACCATCGGCAGCGAAATATCGGGCGGCGTGCGCCAGGTCTTTGCGGAAGACTGCCGCATGGATAGCCCGCATCTCGACCATGCCTTGCGCGTCAAAAATAATGCCGTGCGCGGCGGCTTGCTCGAAAATCTCTATTTCAGAAATATTGAAATCGGCGAAGTCGCGCACGCCGCCATCACCATAGACTTCAATTATGAAGAAGGCGAGAAGGGCAATTTCATCCCGGTGGTGCGCAACTATGTGGTGACGAATTTGAAGAGCGCCAAAAGCCCGCGGGCGCTTGATGTGCAGGGGTTCAAACACGCGCCAATTATTAATCTGCGTTTGGAAAATTGCACATTCGATAACGTCGCTGAGGCTAGCATCGTTAAACATGTCGAAGGCTTGCGGCTCAACCAGGTGCGCGTGAATGGCAAACTGGTTGATACTTTATCGTAAATGGTGAGCAAGGGATTTCTGTTCGACAAAGAATTTGGGGTTGGCTAAGATGAACTGGCTAAACGAGCGTTCGCTACTCATCCTCAAGATTTTCGAGTGCTTGATAATTCCTGAGTCCTTATTGGTATAAATCATATGACCGATTCAAACACCCACATATTCAAAGCGATTGACCCGGAACGCAGCGGCAAGACTTCTGAAAGCGTCGTTAAACAGTTGCGCGACATGATTCAGCGCGGGCAATTGCGCGCCGGTGATCGGTTGCCGCCTGAACGCGACCTGGCCAAGCAACTCAATGTCAGTCGCCCGACCTTGCGTGCGGGCATTCGCTCGCTGGCCGCCGTCGGGGTCTTGCAATCGCGACAAGGCGCCGGAACTTTTGTTATTGAAACCGATGATTCGCCGACGCTCGATAGCAGCCCTCTGCGTTTGATGGCGGCTTTGCATGGCTTTACCTCCAAAGAGATGTTCGAAGCCCGCCGGTCGCTCGAAATGGCGATTGCAGGCTTGGCCGCCGAGCGCGCCACCGGCGACCAGATGGCGTCGCTGGCCGAAGAGTTGGCCGGCATGTTTGCCTCGCTCGATGAACCGGAACAGTACCTGGTTCACGATATGCGCTTTCATCAAATGGTGGCGGCCGCCTCGGGCAATCGCATTCTGACGGCGCTGATGAATATGGTCGCCACGATTCTCTTTGATGTGCGAAGCAAGACCGTCAAACGCGCCACCGATTTAAAAGAATCGGCCGAGATGCACCGGCAGATTTATCGCGCCATCCGCGACCGCAACCCGGAAGCGGCGCGCAATGCTATGCACGACCACTTATTGCTTGCTCAACGCGCCCAGGAATCTGAAATCGAAGAGGCGGCTAATCTCTCTGCGGATAGCTTCTCAATTCAGGATGGCGATAAAAGCGAAGGATAAAACGGGCTCGAAGCACAAGCCTCTTGACGACCCTCTATGACTGCTATGGTCTTGCCGTTTTCACAATCTCAACAAACTGACGGGCGCGTTCAGTAATCAAATTCGCCTGTCCTTCACGTAGGGCTTTGACATCTACGAGGTCAGAACCGACGCCTAAGGCGGCGGCTCCGGCTTTAATAAAATCGGCGGCTGTCGCCAGCGATACGCCGCCCGTCGGGATTAACTCAATTTGCGGCAGCGGGGCTTTAAGCGACTTCAAATATTTTGCGCCGCCGAGGCTATCGCAGGGAAAGACCTTGACGAAATCGGCGCCCGCTTGCCAGGCGGTTAAAACTTCGGTCGGGGTGAGCGCGCCGGCGGCGACGACTTTGCTGTAGCGACGGCAAAGCGCAATGGTGTCAACGCTGAGCGCCGGGCTGACAATAAATTCGGCGCCCGCGAGTATGCAGGCGCGCGCCGTTTCGGCGTCAAGCACGGTGCCCGCGCCAACCAATACGTCTGCGCCTTCACGACTGGCGACCTCGCGAATGACCTCGACCGCGCCGGGCACCGTCATGGTAATTTCAACAATCGGCACGCCACCGGCTTTGATTGCCGCGACGGCATCTAAAGCCTCAGCGCTTGAGGCCGCGCGCACCACCGGAATGACACCAATCTCAACTATGCGTTTAATAATTTCTGATTTGTTCATAAGCGTTTTCAATACTAGAGAATCATTGCTACGAATAGGCGCAAAAGGCACAACAGAGAATACAAACGCGGTAATCTGAACTAAACACTCTATTATCGAAGAAGAAGAGAGAGCCTAATTTTTGTGCCTTTTCGTGGCTATTTTAAACATCCTCTCAACGACTGACGCGCGCCGAACCGCCTTTCATCACGCGTTCGACTTCGGCAAGCGTTGCCATGGTCGTATCGCCCGGTGTGGTCATGGCGAGCGCGCCATGCGCGGCGCCGCATTCAACGGCGTACTGAGCGCCGCGCTCGGTTAAGAATCCGTAAATCAACCCGGAGGCGAACGAATCGCCGCCGCCGACGCGGTCAAAGATTTCAAGGTTCTCGCGCATCGGCGCTTGATAGAACTCGCCGTCAAAATAACAGACCGCGCCCCAATCATTGACCGTCGCGGTCCGGGCATTTCTAAGCGTGGTCGCCACGACTTTGAAATTCGGATACTGATTGACGGCGCCCGAAATCATGCGTTGAAAATTGCGCGGGTCAAGTTTAGATAAATGTTCGTCCAAACCTTCAACTTCAAAGCCGAGGCCGGCAGTGAAGTCCTCTTCATTGCCGAGCATGACATCAACAAAGGGCGCCAGCATTTGATTGACTTCTTGCGCTTTGGCCTTGCCGCCAATGGCTTTCCAGAGCGATTCGCGGTAATTCAAATCATAAGAGATAATCGCGCCATTTTGCTTTGCCGCTTCCATCGCTTCAAGCGCCACCATCGGGGTGGTCTCTGAAAGCGCGCAGAAGATACCGCCGGTGTGGAACCAGCGCGCGCCTTCATTACTGAAAATCTCTTCCCAGTCAACATCGCCGGGCCTCAGTTGTGAAACGGCCGTGTGCCCACGGTCAGAGCAACCGAGCGCCGCGCGAAGGCCAAACCCGCGTTCGGTGAAATTCAATCCATTGCGCACCGTGCGCCCGATGCCATCGTACTTGACCCAGCGCAGGTGCGATTGGTCAACGCCGCCTTGATAGATCAGGTCTTCGACCAATCGGCCGACCGGATTATCGGCGAGCGCCGTGACCACTGCCGTCCGCAGGCCAAAGCAACGCTTCAGGCCCCGCGCGACGTTATATTCGCCGCCGCCTTCCCAAACTTGAAACGAGCGGGTCGTGGCAATGCGCCCATCACCGGGGTCGAGTCTGAGCATCACTTCACCGAGACTAACCAAATCCCAGCGACAACTTGCTGACGATTTTATCTGTATTCCTTCTGTCATCGTTCAAACTCAGTTGGTGACATTTTCAAGATTCACCGGTTCAAGGCGCGGCGCCAGCAGATGAATAACCAACAGCGCAACCAGATAAGCCGAACCGGCTATGATAAACACCGGCACGTAACTTCCGGTGCGTTGGAGTATCTCGCCCACCAATCGCGCAATCAACATGCCGCCGACCGCGCCCGCCATGCCGCCGAAGCCGACGACCGACCCGACGGCCTGGCGCGGAAAGGTATCCGAAGCAATGGTAAAAATATTGGCTGACCAACCTTGATGCGCAGCCGCCGCAAGCCCGATTAAAAGGACCGCGACCCACAGATTTGAGGTTTGCGAAGCGAAAACGATGGGCACCACACACACCGCGCAAATGAGCATGGCGGTTTTGCGCCCGCGATTGATGCTCCAACCGCGCTTAATCAGATTCGAAGATAACCAGCCGCCGCCGATACTGCCAATGTCTGCGATGAGATAAATGACGACCAGCGGCAAGCCGAAATCTTGCAATCCCAATCCATGTTTTTTATTTAAGAAATCAGGGAGCCAGAAGAGATAGACCCACCAAATTGGGTCGGTTAAAAATTTGCCGAGCGCAAAGGCCCACATCTGCCGATGGGGAATCAATTTTAACCAGGGAATTTTTACCGTCGGTTCAGGCGGGTCGCTTTGAATGTAAGCGAGTTCCGCTTTCGATAGATTCGGGTGTTCTTGCGGTTTGCGATAAAACAACAGCCAGCAGACCAGCCAAATAAATCCGATGGCGCCAGTCAGGATAAAAGCCCATCGCCAACCCCAGGTCAAGGTAATCCAGGGGACCACAAGCGGCGTTATCAAAGCGCCGATATTGGTTCCCGAATTGAAGATTCCGGTCGCCAGAGCGCGTTCTTTTTTGGGAAACCATTCGGCGACGGTTTTAATTGACGCGGGAAAATTTCCCGCTTCGCCCAGCCCCAGACAAAACCGCGCGACGCTAAAGCCCATCACCGAACGCGCCAGGGCGTGTCCCATCGCCGCTATACTCCAGAAGACAATGGCCAGCGAGAACCCTTTGCGCGTGCCGATTCTATCCATTACGCCGCCCGCCAGCAGCAATCCGATGGCGTAAGCGCACTGAAAGGCAAAGACAATCCAGCTATATTCAATCTCGGTCCAGCCAATTTCAGTTTGCAGGGTTGGTTTGAGAATACCGAAGACCTGGCGGTCAATATAATTGATGGTGGCGGCAAAAAAGAGCAGCGCGCAGATCCCCCAACGGTAATAGCCTAGGCGAGCGCTAAGGTTTGCAATGGTGGGCGCCACCTGAGCGGTGCCGGCATCGGAAGCGTCGGGGGTTTCCGAATTCGGCAGCGCGATTCCTTGAGCAACATCAGTGACATCTTTCATGAATTACCTCAAAGCGGAGGTTGGTCTACCGCCGGTGCCTTTTTTGATGACTATTGATTCATGCCGCTGGCCAGAAAACCACCATCTACACTCAGGACTTCGCCGTTTACAAAACTGGCAGCCTCAGATGCGAGAAAGATGGCAGCGCCGGCCAACTCTTCAACTTTACCGAAGCGACGCATAGGGGTTCGGGTAATAAACTCATTGCCACGCGGCGTGCCTTCGAGAAGCTGGCGGTTGAGGTCTGTAACAAAGACGCCCGGCGCAATGGCATTCACACAAACGCCGCGCGCCCCCCATTCAATGGCCAGCGATTTCGTCAGCGACGCGACCGCCGCTTTACTTGCCGAATAAGCCGCCACTTCATAAAGCGCCACAAAGGTCGAAAGCGAAGCGATATTGATAATCCGCCCGTAGCCGCGTTCCAGCATGTGGCGACCGAAGACCTGACAGGCGCGCAAGGTGCCGGTCAAATTAGTTTCGAGGATGGCGTTCCACTCGTCTTCGGGAAAATCCAGAGTTGGCGCGCGTTTGGTTCGACCGGCACAATTGACCAGAATATCAACTTTGTTGAAGGTCGCGAGGCAGGCCTGCAGAAGCTCCTCTAAGGAGGCGCGGTCGGAAACATCCGCAGTGACGCGTAACGTTTGACGGCCCCGCTCTTCGATTTCGGCTGCGGTTGCCTCAACCTGTTCCTGGCGGCGCGAACTGGCAATCACGGTTGCCCCGGCGTCGGCAAAGCCGTGAACAATTGCCCGCCCAATGCCGGAGGTGCCGCCAATGACAACCGCTACCCGATTGTTTAACGATAGTGGAAAGTCTGCATGCATGAATGATCAGCCCTTGAATTATAAAGTTAATTTGCCGGAAATTCGCACCCGGTATTCTAACGCCTACTGCCAGAGGCGATTCAAGACAATTTTTAAGTCTTAATAAAATTTGTAAAGGTAAAACCAATTACGAGCCTGCGCCCTATTGTGTATCACCATTAAAATCTTCATGTCAAGACTCTTGAAGATTGAATCTCAGTGTTTATTATGTTTTAACTGAGGATTAACTGTAGATTAACTTGCCTGATAGGAAGTGGATGTTTATAATGGTTGCGATTGTTACTCGAAATGGTTTAACCATTTGATAAAAAATTAACCAAGTCCCCATTCAAAAGAAGGTTTTATAGCGCGCAGCGCAGCAATCGGAGCATTTATGACCAGCGCAAATCTTATACAGGCTTCGCCGATTAGCGAATACGCCATCATTGTTGACCCGCGAGATAATGTCGCGGTGGTTAAAGCCGAGACGGTGCCAGGACTGGAAATCGAACTGCCGGATGGCCGTCTGCTTGAAGTGAAAGCGGCCATTGGACGCGGGCATCGGTTTGCCACTCGCGATATTCCGGCCGGCGAATTCGTCTTGCAATTCGCTCAACCGATAGGCACATCACTTGGCATTCATGCAGGCGAAGCGATTTCTCTCGACAATATGTCAAATGAAGTTCCGATTGTGCGCGAACTGCCCGACGACCTTTGCACCGCCTCGCCCGATTATTTTCCCCTCTCAACGCGCGCCACCTTCAATGGCTTTCGTCGCCCGGATGGTCGCGTCGGCACGCGCAATCTCTTGTTGATTGTGCCGACCAGCATGTGCGCCAGTCACGAAGCCCAACAGATTTCCATGATGGCGGAGTTTACGCTCTACAAACGCGAACGCTTTCCGAATGTAGATGGCGTCGTCGCGATTCCGCATAACAAAGGCTGCGGTTGTCAAGACGGCTCAACGATTGATGTGATGTTGCGCACCCTTTCGAATTACGCGGACCATCCGAATGTCGGCGGCGTCATTCTCATGGACCTGGGCTGCGAAAAGACCAACCTTTCACAGGTGGAAAAATATCTGCTCAAACGCGAAAAGCAGTTTAATAAGCCGGTCGCTAAAATTGGTATACAGGAAATCGGCGGCACGCAATCGGCAATTGAGCGCGGCTTACAGGAAGTGGAGTGGATGTTGCCGGAAATCAACGCCACCGCACGCCAAGAGGTTTCCATCAGTGAATTGGTGTTGGGCGTAAAATGCGGCGGGTCGGACGGCTTTTCCGGCCTCTCGGCAAATCCGGCTCTCGGTCGCGCTGCCGATTTACTGGTGCGTTCGGGCGGCACCGTACTGCTGACGGAAGTGCCGGAATTTTGCGGCGCGGAACATATCCTGGCCAATCGCGCTAAAGATGCAGAGACCGGACGCGCGGTTTATCGCATGGTGGATTGGTACAAAGAGTATGCCTCGAAATTCGGCGCTGTGCTCAATCAAAATCCCAGTCCCGGCAACCTTGCCGGTGGCTTGTTGAACATCACCATTAAATCGCTCGGCGCCATTTCTAAAGCCGGGACGACGCGCATCGAAGGGGTTATTGAGTATGCCGAAACCGCCAGAAATCGCGGCATCAATTTAATGCAGGGACCCGGTTACGATCAGGAATCGACGCCGGGGCTTGTGGCCTCCGGAGCCACGGTCATTGTTTTTACGACCGGGCGCGGCACCACAATTGGCAACGCCATTGCGCCGGTCATTAAACTGGCCTCGAACACCCCGGTCTTTGAACGCATGTCACGCGACCTTGACCTTTCGGCGGGCGGCATCATTGATGGTACGGAAACCATTGATGAAGTGGGCGCGCGCGTCTTTGACCATATCCGCAAAGTCGCAAGCGGCGAAGTCCTGGCCAAAGCCGAAGAGCATAAACACCGCGAATTTCAATTCTGGGCTGAACAAACCGTTTCACTTTAAATCGAAACATCCGATTAAATCGAAATATCCGATCACCGATACTTTTATCTTTTGGCAGCGCTATTGAGGGCTCGTCGTAAATGCCAAATGGCGATAACCCCAGGCGGCAAACTTACTCTCGGATGTCGCAAAACGAACGGATTAAAAGCCGATTCTTTAAGATGGTTGCACCTTATAACTTCTTCTTCGAATCCCCCTCGCGGTAGTCTCAGCTTTCTTAACCCCCGCCTTGACTGCTATCATCAACGATTCATTTTGTCAGTGAATTGTGCGCTACCTGTAAGGATTGGGAGATTTTTTATGATGATTCAGGAAGTTGTGCGAGGGCGTCTCGCCACAGCAATTAAAAATATATTTTCTCTTGAACTGGATGATTTCAGCGTCGAAGTGCCACCCCGCACGGAACTCGGCGACCTTGCTTTTCCGGTCGCCTTTGAACTCGCGAAACGTTTGAAAGCCGCGACCGGAGAGAAACAGAATCCGCGTGAACTGGCGACCAAACTCGCCGATGAACTGCGCGGCACACCGGGCATTGCTCGCGTTGATGTGGCGGGCGCGGGATATTTGAATCTCTATTTTGACCGCGCGCAGTTTCTGCTTGAGGCTTCACGGGTAGACGAATCGGCAAGCCCACTACTTGGCGGCAAACTCATTGTCGAACATACCTCGGTCAATCCGAACAAAGCCGCGCACATCGGACACTTACGCAATGCCATTTTGGGCGATACTGTGGTGCGCATTTTTCGCGCCGCCGGTGAAGAGGTCGAAGTCCAAAATTATATTGATAATACCGGCGTACAGGTCGCCGATGTCGTTGTTGGTTTTAAGTATCTCGAAAACAAAACCCTCGATGATATCAAGGCCCTGGACGGTAAATTCGATTATTACTGTTGGGACTTGTATTCAAAAGTCGGACAGTTTTATGAAGCGGACAAAGCGCGCCTTGAATTGCGCACCCGGACGCTTCATGAACTGGAAGCCGGAAGCGGTGCAACCTATGAGATGGCCGATTATATCGCCACCCGAATTTTGCATTTCCACATGGCGACCATGTATCGCCTGGGAGTTGAGTATGACGTGCTGCCGCGGGAATCCGATGTCCTGCACCTGCACATCTGGGACAAAGCGTTTCAGTTGCTCAAAGAGCGTCAGGCCATTGAATTTGAAACCGCCGGCAAGCTTGCCGGTTGTTGGGTGATGCGGTCGGTTGATGAGCAGAAAGCGAGCGATGAAGAGAGCGAACACGAAGCCGATAAAGTCATCGTGCGCTCGAATGGCATTGTGACTTATACAGGTAAAGACATCGCTTACCATCTGTGGAAACTCGGACAACTCGGATTGGAGTTCGGCTATAAAAAATTTGACACCTACCCGGATGGTCATACCGTTTGGATTACCACTTCAAAAGCCGAAGAGAACGATGCGTCGCACCCTGCGTTTGGCAACGGGTCGGCCTATTTCAATGTCATTGATGTCGGGCAATCCTATCCGCAACACTATGTCAAACTCGGCGTCAAATCCATCGTTCACGATGACCGCGTTGAACGCAGCGCCCATCTCGGTTATGAAAAAGTCGCGCTCTCGCCCGCGGCGGCAAAACAACTCGGCTATCAGTTATCCGAAGAAGAAGAGAAGCGCACCATGATTGGCATGTCGGGGCGCAAGGGTTTAGGCGTTAAGGTTGATGATTTAATTGACCAGTTGGAAGCCAATGCGCTGGCGGAAGTCGCCAGCCGTCACGCCGAACTCAGTACCCAGGAACAACAGGAGACTGCGCATAAAATTGCCGTCGGGGCGCTCCGCTACTTCCTGCTCAAATACACGCGCAATTCGGTCATCTCTTTCGATTTTAAAGAAGCGCTGTCGTTTGATGGCGAGACCGGACCCTATATTCAATATTCGGTGGTGCGCGCCAATTCGATTTTTAGAAAATTGGAAGAGGCCGGAATTGCCACTGACCAAGAAGATTATGACGGCGGGCGCATAGCTGAAATTTTGCAGAGCGAAGATGAGTTGTGGGCCTTCGTCTATCTGGCTTTGCGATTGGATGAAGTGATACGAAGCGCCGCGGGTTCGCTTGAACCCGCCCATATAGCCAAGTGGGCGTTTCAATTGGCGCAGAAGTTTAATCTCTTTTATCACAACTATCGGATTATCTCTGAACCGGATCCGGCACGCCGTGATTTGCTCGTTATAATTACCAGTGTAGCGCGTCGGCAACTCACGGCGGCGCTTGATGTGCTGGGTATTGAAGTGCCTGAGCGGATGTAGATGGCGGGGACTAGAGAGATGGGGGAAGATGGATTTCAAAGTTCGAAGGGAACTCCCACTGGTGCATTATAAATTTTAATTTCCCCGCAGATGCAGCGGAACCGACAGATGAAAGCGGACTTATTGATTGCTACAGGCTGAGAGGTTCGCTGAGTGTGCAACAAATTTGAAATTTTGCAG
>JBIOWC010000361.1:0-2659 GCA_044868105.1 Blastocatellia bacterium | reverse complement strand
ATCTCGTTGAGGCATTTAGCAAATTAGCTCATGAACGTCCAGGTATTGAGTTGTGGTGTGTGGGAACGTTGCTTGATGAAAACCAAGTGCTAAAAAGTTTTCCTCCCGATGTACAAAATCGTGTTGTTGTCCGACCTAGAGTGGCGCATTCAGAAATCGTTGCTTTGGGAAAGGAGGCAGATATATTTGTATTTCCTACGCTCACTGAAGGATTTAGCATCGCTTTACTTGAAGCCATGGCGATGGGATTGCCAATCATTACAACTCGGGTTGGCGCAGCTGAAGATTTGCTTGAGGATGAAGTTAGTACCTTATTTGTGCCCGTACGAAATGCAGAAATTTTAGCGCACACCATTGAACGACTTCTTGATGATCAAGTCTGCAGAGAAAGACTTGGCAAAAATGCCGCCTCTCAAGCTGCAAGATATGAGTTAAATAACGAAATGTGTAAGCGGCTTTCCGTTTTTCAGAGATTATTATTTACCGAGAACTTAAAGCAAAATCAAAGTGAAACGATTAAAGATTGTTCAACTCACTAACGAGTTTTCAACCAATGGCGGCGTCGGGTCTTATCTATTGCGCCTTTGTCCCGCGCTTGAAAAGGCTGGTTTAGAAAATTATGTTATTCATTCCGACCCGCAGGTTGCGGACCTTTCTCTTGGTGTAATAAAGCACTTTTTTATCAATGAGTATCATAAATATCAAAGTAGAAACGAAAGCGAAAAAAGTGCGGCTTGCGTCATAAAGATTCTGGATTCAATCAAACCGGATTTCGTCCATATTCAAGGTAATAATAACTTCGTGCTTGAAGAAGAAATTCGTAAGAGTTTTCACACTGTAAAATCCTTTCATGTTTACGATTTTTGTCCGAGCGGAAATAAATTCCATCACGCCTTGGAAAAGCCATGTGAACATCCAACTAGCGCAATGTGTATTGCCCGCATGGGATATAAACGCTGTACACTCAGTAAACGCCCGACCGTCATCTGGCAACATTACAAACGCGCTGTTGATGCGAATAAAAATAATGCTGAGTATAAAAAGCTGATAGTGGCATCCGAATATGTAAAACTACAGGCCATTGCCAGCGGCTATTTGCCTACCCAAATCGAAGTCATTCCTTACTTCACGCCATTGCCTGAACTTGAAGGTTCAACCTTTGACCAGAAGACCATCCTCTTTACTGGTAGAGTTGTTAAAGAGAAGGGGTTGGATAAGTTGTTACATGCGCTGACCCTCGTTCGTTCCGAATGGCGGTTGATTGTTGATGGCGATGGCAGTGATTTAAATAACGCCAAGCAACTTGCGCAGAAGTTAGGGCTCACACACAGGATTGAATTTGTGGGTTGGGCTGATAAAGAGCGTCATCTACAGCATTATCGTCAAGCCTCGTTAATTGTAGTGCCTTCGGTTTGGCCTGAACCTTTCGGGCTTGTCGGTATCGAAGCGATGAGCTACGCAAAACCGGTTATCGCCTTTCGAGTCGGCGGCATTCCTCAATGGTTAGATGATAAGGTCACTGGATTTTTGATTGAACCCTATGATGTGAAGATGATGGCAGATCAAATTGATTACCTGCTTACTCATAAGCCGGAAGCCCAGACCCTAGGAAGCAATGGACGCAGTAAAGTAGAAAAAGAATTTATCGCTGAACGGCATGTCGAAAGATTATTGAATGTTTATAAACAGGTAATGGATGTCCAACCTGTTTATGCGACAAATACTTTTTAACAGAGTCAGCGAATCTTAGATTTATTAAATGAATTAATTGGCTAACATCTTCACACATCTGTATGCTTTTATGGCTTACAATAAACGACTGTGTCCTAAGTTAATTAAGAAAAATAATAGATACCCCATCTTAAGGATAAAAGACCCTTCTCCCGAAAACGCAAATAAATTGTTTTGCCCCTTAAAACAATAGAGGTATTGCGCTGATGAAAACTACCAATTTGCCATATAAAATTGCCGAGGGAAGGCTACCAATTCGTGAATTTTCACCTGCCCATTATTGGTTAAAGGTGAAATCATTTCTTTATACCGTAGTTCAGATTGCAACCGTCTTTATCGTTTTTGCGCTATTGTTGGGATACTATCATGTTGCATATAAACGCGCCGCAATGGCTTTTGCCTTATCCGGTGTCTCTTATCGTGACCGGGACATCGCGCAAGCGTATCTAAAAAACCTGGCTGAACGAAATATTTCGAGAGGCGAAAATCAAGAACAATTTGTAGATGGGTTAATCAAATGGGTCAATGCCAATATGAAACTTCGCGACCGCACGGCCAATCACCCTAACCCGGTCTATTTAATCGAACATGGGGGCATATGTGGTCAATTTGCTACTGCAACGGTCAAAATATTACGCGCCAATGGATTCGAAGCGCGGCAAGCGCTATTGAATTGGGATGGTAAAGGAACGGCACATGTCATCATTGAAGCTAAAATAGACGGTCATTGGACCGCTTTCGATCCCTTAGGATTTGGTGGAGGTGCCTACTCGGATGAGAAATTCATCTCTCATCTCTCAGATGGCAATAACAAACTCAGTGCGCTTGAACTCTATCACCGCGCTGAATTATTACCCCCGAACAATACCTTCAATTTGAACTTCTTTAAACAAGGGGAAGCCATTAAAGTTGAAACCAAATCGGATTA
>JBIOWC010000360.1:0-19676 GCA_044868105.1 Blastocatellia bacterium | reverse complement strand
GTGGGTAATCGTTCTTTCAAATGAATAAACTACACGCCAATGCTTCCTTAACTATACCTCAACGACTTGAGGTCAAACGGCTCTTTGAAATTGAAAAGGTTCCCGTCTCCCAATTGGCCAAACGCTTCTGTGTTGGCGAGTCGGCGATTCGTAAATGGATTCGTCGGTCGTCTCCTGAAGATCGTTCATCGGCTCCGCATCGCAAACGCTCTGTGGTCACCGTGGACTATCGTCAAGCGATCATCGACTATCGCCGCCTTCATCCCACACACGGCGCTAAACGCATCGCTTTTGAACTGCTTGCGCAATTCCCCTTTGCCAATCGCGGCACCATCGCCTTGATTTTGCAAGACAGCGGCTTGACGCAAAAAGCCAAACGTCAAAAGCGTCAGTGGCAAATCCCGGTCGGCAGGCATCGTCTGCAAGCCGATGTCCAGGAATTGCCAGCCATCAAAGGGCAGTCCGGTCGGGAATACAAAATCAGTTTTATCCATCTGAAGACGCGATGGAAGTATTCTGAGATTCACCCCGATCAGAACAGCGCAACGATTGCCGCAGTCTATCAACGGGCGCTGGATAACCTGCCCCCTTTTTCATAACCTTTACGGATAATGCGATGAGCTTCACGATGAAATACACCTATCATCCAGAGCGCAAAACCGCATTTACCAAAGCGATTGAAAAAGATGGGCGCATCCATGCGTTGATCAAGCGTGCCAGCCCGTGGCGCAACGGCATTATCGAAAGCAGCAATCGGACCGACAATGAAGAATGTTTTCATCAAATCCGGTTTAGCAGTTCCGAGGATCGCCGTTATCAACATCGTTTATGGGAGATGGAATATAATTTCCACCGCCCACACCAGGGGCTGGGGAATCAGACCCCTTTTCAAGTTTACAAAGAACATTATGGCTCTCACGCTGGAGCAAGAAATCTATGAAATCATGATTTCTTCCTAACGTGATTTGTCCATACAATATTGGATTGCCGCCGTCTGCAAAATGAAAATTGAAAAATCGAAAATCGAAAATCCCGCCCGGTTGATTGGCGACAGGAAATTAAAAAACAGCTCGCCAGCTTACAGCTTGCGCCGACCCATGAAGCCGAGATTGTTGAGGAACTCGCACAACATCTTGAGGACTGTTATGCCGAGCAGTTGTTGACGGGCGCGAGCCCACAGGAAGCCTACCGGGCGACGCTTGATGAATTGTCTGAGGTGGAGGTGCTCAAGCGGCAACTGCGGCGGTTCGACGCGCGGAAGGTTCAGGAAGTTGAGAATGTGGTTATTGGAAGGAGTAACCTGATGGGAGATTTCTGGCAGGATTTGCGCTATGGCGGGCGCCGGCTGCGCCGCCATCCGGGATTTACTTTTGTGGTTATCCTGACGCTCGCCTTAGGCATCGGCGCCAACACCGCCATCTTCAGTATTGTGAGAGGCGTGTTGCTAAAACCGCTGGGATTTTCTGAACCCGAACGCCTCTTCATGATCTGGGCCGACAACCCGAGCTATCAACTGGGCTTTCACGAATTCCCTCCGGCAAACGCCGACCTGCCGGAGTGGCGCAAGACCGCGACCTCCTTTGAACAGATTGGCGCTTTCCAGACCAAGATTGCCGATCTATCCACGGATGGTGAGCCGGAGCGCGTTGGCGGGGTTTGCGTGACCGTGAATCTGCTGCCCATGCTTGGCGCGCAACCGCTGCTCGGTCGCCAGTTTTCCGACCGCGAAGAACAACCGCGCGCCGATCGCGTGGCGCTCATCAGTTACGACCTGTGGCAACGCCGTTTTGGCGCCGATGCGCAGATTCTCGGCAAGACCATCAAGGTCAATGACGTGTCACGGGAAATTATCGGGGTGATGCCGGCGGGCTTTAATTTTCCGCGGGCGACCGAAATGCCTCACGCCTATAACCTGCCCGACAGATCAGACATCTGGGTGCCGCTCGCCAGAGACGCCGAGTACTGGCAAAACCAGGTGCAGCGACAACTGGTTGTCCTCGTCGGGCGACTGCAAGCCGGGGTTACCGAGGCGCAGGCGCAAGCTGAGATGGATACGATTGCGGCGCGGCAGGCGCTCGACCACCCGGAGAGCCACGCGGGCTGGCAGGTCTGGCTGGCGCCGCTTTTCAGGCAGATGATCGGGCAGACGCGCACGCCGCTTCTGGTATTACTCGGCGCCGTCGGATTTCTGCTGTTGATCGCCTGCGCCAACATCGCCAGCCTGCTTCTGGCGCGGGCCGCAACGCGGCGGCAGGAGATGGCGGTGCGGGCGGCCATCGGCGCCGGTCGCGGCCGCATCATTCGCCAGCTTTTGACCGAAAGTCTGTTGCTGGCCTTGCTCGGCGGCAGCGTCGGATCGCTGTTCGGTTATTTCGGGTTGAAGGTTTTGCTGAATTTTATTCCCTCGACGATGCCACGTTTGCATGAGGTTACCTTTGATGGGCAGGTTTTTCTCTTCACGGCCAGCCTGGCGGTTCTAACCGGCGTCCTGTTCGGATTGGTGCCGGCCTGGCAAACCGCGAAAGTGAACCTTGCCGAAACTCTGAAGGACGCCGCGCGGTCAAGCTCGGCCGGTCGCGGCGTTCGCAGTCATAGCCTGCTGGTGATGGCGGAAGTGGCGCTGGCCGTCGTGCTGTTGATCGGCGCGGCCTTGATGTTGCAAAGTTTCAACCGGCTGACGGCGGTCGATCCCGGATTTAAAGCAGAGGGCGTCGCCACTTTTGAAGTTTGCCTGCCGTGGGCGCGTTACGACGAAGGCCCGCAACGCGCCGAATTTTTTGAACAGGCGTGTGCGCGGTTGAGCAATCTGCCCGGCGTGCGGGCGGTCGGCGTCGTCTCGAAATTGCCGCTCACCGGCAACGAAAGCATGAGCTGGTTTGTCGTCGAAGGCGCGGAACCCGTGCCGCCCGGCAAAGAACCGCTTGCCGAAGACCGCGTCATGACGCCCGGTTATTTCGAAGCCATGGGGGTGGGCCTGGTGAGCGGGCGCAACTTTGACGCAAGGGATGCTGCGGGTAAACTGCCGGTCGCCATCGTCAACGAATCGTTTGCCCGCAAGTTTTTTCCGGACGGCAACGCCCTCGGTAAACGGATCAAGCGGGTTTTAGATGATAAGGAGTGGCGGACCATTGTCGGCGTGGTCCGCGACGTGCGCAGTTTTGCTCTTGAGGTCGAAGCGCGGCCGCAACTCTATCACCCTTACATTCAGGAACCCTGGTCTGACGCGATGACCGTTACCATACGCGCCGACGGTGCGGCGCTGCCTGCATTGCGCAGCGCCATTCAGCAGGAGGTCAAACAGCTCGATGCGGCGGTTCCGATCGCCAAGTTTGAGCTGATGCCGCAACTCTTATCCAAGGCGGTGGCGCGCCCGCGTTTCATCAGCTTGTTGCTCGGCTTGTTTGCGGCAACGGCATTGTTGCTGACCGTCGTCGGGCTTTACGGTGTGGTGGCATACGGCGTCAGTCAACGAAGGCGCGAAATCGGCATCCGCCTGGCACTCGGCGCCAGGCCGACGAACGTGTTGGCGCTGGTCATTCGTCAGGGGCTACAACCGGCGATAATTGGATTGGGCATCGGGCTGACAGGCGCATTCGTATTGATGCGGTTGCTCGAAAGCCAGCTTTATGAAGTCAAAGCCACAGACCCGTTGACCTTCACCGTTGTTGCCTTCGGCTTGCTGATGATTGCCGTCCTGGCCTGCTACCTGCCAGCGCGGCGGGCGACGAAAGTCGATCCGATGATGGCGCTTAGAGGGGAGTGATTAGGATATAGGCTGTAGGCTGTAGGTGTATGGGTAAATGACGATGCAAAGAAAATATGAATCTGCTGTTTAGGTTTTTGACTTTAAGGCGATAGCCACCTTTGCAACCTGTTTTGTCCATACATTTAGGATATAGGAGATAGGGTTTAGGGTGATAGGATGTAGGCGCCTGCGCAATCAATTATATTGTCGCGCTTTGAAATAGCGAGCGAGATAGCTAATTGAAAAGCAGAGGTGAAAGCGTGCAAAGTTTTAGAGAATTAATTGTCTGGCCGAGGGCTATGGAAGGGGTGGTTAAAATCTACAGAATCACGGCACGGTTTCCTAAATATGAAACTTATGGTTTAGCGAATCACCTGCAGAGAGCCGCAGTTTCCGTCTCGTCGAATCTCTCAGAAGGCGACGCACTGAAACAGACAAAATCCTATTTAAGACATCTGGCCCTGGCCGGCGGCTCGCTTGCCGAGCTTGAAAGGCAATTGGAAATATCACACCGCCTTAATTATCTTTTGCCCGAAGCCAGGCAGGCGATAGCAAAAGCCCAAGAGGTTGGTAGAATGTTAATGGGGTTAGGCTGTAGTCTCAAAGACAGACCGAACACCTGAATCCTATTTCCTGATGCAAGAACGTCGAGTAAAAGTAAAAAATCGCTTAGGGCTGCACGCGCGCGCGGCGGCGCGGTTTGTGCAATGCGCCGCGCAGTTTACCAGTACGGTTGAAATTCAACGCCAGGACGGAGAACAGACCGCCGATGGCAAATCCATTCTCAGTGTGCTTTTATTAGCCGCAACCATCGGTACGACTTTAATTATTAAAACCGAAGGAGCGGATGAAGAGCGCGCCGCCGAGGCGCTCGTCAAAATGGTTGAAGAGAGATTCGGAGAGGAGGTGTCGGATGGACTTTTCTAAAGAAGTTTCTCCTCAGAAGAAATCAAACTTGCGGGATGTGAAGATGCAAGGCATGGCGGCCTCTTCGGGCGTCGCCGTGGGTCGCGCCCTCAGGTTAGACGAAAAGGGCAAACAGCAGGTTTATTATGTCGTCGTCTCAAGCAGTCAGGTGCGCAGCGAAGTTCGTCGTTTGCGCGAAGCCGTCGCCGAAGCGCGCTTACAACTTCAAGAGATTAAATCGAAACTGGCGCGCGAACTTGGCATCGAACATTCCTACATTCTCGATTCCCATTTGATGATGCTCGATGATGCGCGGTTTCAAACCGAACTGAAACAAGAAATTCGCACGCGCAAAATCAATGCCGAGTGGGCCGTGCGTGCGGTCACGGACCGCATCGTTAGCGCCTATAAACAGGTTCAGGATTCCTACCTGCGTGAACGCTCAACCGATTTGGAAGATGTCGCGGCGCGCTTGATTAACATTCTATCCGGTCAGGCGAAATTCAACCCTTCGGAGTTAAACGAAAAAGTTATCATCGTCGCCGAAGACATTTTGCCGTCCACCGTAGCCGAACTCGATTTCAACAATGTCCTGGGGTTTGCCACCAATTCCGGCGGCATGACGTCGCATTCGGCAATCATTGCGCGCGCTTTGACGATTCCGGCGGTCGTTGGGCTTCGTAACATCACCCAAAAGGTTAAGAGCAATGACGCCATTGTCATTGATGGAACGGCCGGCGAAGTCATTCTGCGCCCGACCAAAGCGGTGATTCGCGCGTATCTCGAAAAGAGCGAACATGAAGCGACGCGGCGCGCCCGTCCGACTAAACAGTCTACTGAACCGACCATGACGCTTGATGGCGTGCGAATTAAACTACGCGCCAATCTTGAACTCCCGAATGAAATTGTTTCGCTGCCGCTTTTCGGCGCCGAGGGGATCGGGCTTTATCGTTCGGAATTTATGTTTTTGAATCGCCTGCCGAATTTGCCCGACGAAGAAGAACAATGCCTGCTTTATTCCTGGCTTGCAGAATCTACAGGTGAAGAGGGCGCCAGCATCCGCATCTTCGATTTAGGCGGCGACAAACTTTCGTTGCAAGGTTTTGAAGGCGAAGCCAATCCGGCGCTCGGCACACGGGCGATTCGCCTGTCACTGCGCGCCAAGAACATTTTTAAGACTCAACTCCGGGCCATCTATCGCGCCAATCTGCAAAACAACCTGCGCATCATTTTGCCGCTGGTGACGACAATTGACGAACTCAGGCAGGCCAAGCAAATTATTGAAGACGTCAAACATGAACTGAAAGAGGAACGCATTAAACACAATCCGAATGCCAAACTGGGCGTGATGATTGAAGTTCCCGCAGCCGCGCTGATGGCCGAAGTCTTTGCGCGCGAGTGCGATTATTTATGCGTTGGCACCAACGATTTGATTCAATATCTGCTGGCGGTTGATCGGGCGAATGAAAATGTCTCGCATCTATTTCAACCCTTGCATCCGGCCTTGCTCAAAATTATTGTCCACCTGGTACGCACCGCCGAAAGCGAAAATAAACCCCTTGAAGTATGCGGCGAGATGGCCTCCGACCCGGTTCAAGCCATCGCCCTTATTGGTCTTGGAGTGCGTACCTTGAGCATGGTTCCGGCTTCGATTCCGTTAATTAAAAATGCGCTTGCCTCAATCGAAGTCGCTCGTCTGCGCTCCTTGATGAATGAAGCCATGAAATTGGCCTCTGCACATGAAGTCGCAGACTTGCTCGCCACCGAGTTGCCGCGTCAAGCGCCGCGCTTTTTTGCCGCTCTGGCTTCACCCAATTGATCTCTCATTTTTTGCGTTTGAAATAATAGAGAGGATTGCTGGGTGAACCGCTTACGGAAACCAGTTCCCAACCCTTGGCGCCGAGTTTATCCATATTCGATTCGAGCGGAAAAGCTTCATAGTTGAATCCGCTATTGGATTCTTTTCGCATCGAGGAACTGGTTGAAGGCGAAAGATTGGTGGTGCCGCCTGCGACAATTAAATACTCCCATTGCTCGCTTGCAACAACTGTAGTGGGGTCTTCCGAGCTGGTTGATTTTTGGCCGATGGTCTTAGCTAAAACCGCCGCCGTCAATGTCAAAAGAACCAATGAAATGGTTATCCAAATGATGCGCCGCATACAGTTTCCTCCTGAAAGTTATCTTTGGATGAACGCCAATTTTATTAGCCTTAACTTAAACGGCGCCGGGCAGGGTTGGTTCAAACTTTCAGTCAACGGTTCAAACGGATGCGTATCCCGGGTATCTGAATACCTCAGGTAAATGAATACCTCAGGTAAATGAATACCTTAAGGTAAATTAATACCTCAAGGTAAAGATTTGTGAGCGCTCGTTGTTTTCTATCAAAACTATCTGATTATCCGCATCCGAGTTGAGTTTCAATTTCTTGGCTTTTAATTTAATGCGCAACGAAGTGGTCAGGGCGTCGAATATAAAAGGCTGGTCAATCAGTTTGCCATTAATCTCAACTTGCGCGGCGGCGGTAAAATCGCGCCCCGTCACGGTGAAATTCTTCTTCACATAAGTCGCGCCGGTGATGACCGGTTTCTTCATTGGCGGTGGCGGACCTTGAACCGGGTCGGTGACATTGTAGGCGACGAGGGCGAAATCCTGGTCGAAATCGCTGGCGTTACCCGGCACACCATTCGCGGCAATATTGGCGGCGCGCACCGTGATGGTGAAATTTCCGTCAACGCCGGTGGGGATTAACTCCGGTTTGATAACGATGGATTCAAGATTGTTCAACCGATCCGCTTCGCCCCCCGCAGTTGAAAAGGCTTCGGCAAAATTGTTGCCGCGATAGATGGTGGTGTTACCGATTTTGATTTCCAGGTCGAGGTCATTCACCAGGCTGGCGCCGATTAAAGCGCCGGGCGCATCGGTCCACGCCAGGGTCACGCGCAGCGGTTTTGTGCGGTCGGCAATCGAGCCTTGCAATTCATAAGCTTGCCCGCTGGCGGTAAAGAGTTGAGTTTGATCAATCAGCTTGCGCGGGGTCCCGTCCAGCGCTTGCCCTAAATTTAAAAGCCCCCAACCTTGTCGCGTTTGCGGCAAATTCCCTCCGGCATTTTCGCCGTTCATATACGAAGCCGCATTGATGAGAAAGGCTTTGGTCAGGGCCGGCGAAGGTGGCGCGCCGTTTAGCAGATTGCGTTGCAAAACATATTTGCGCAATAAAGCCGCCGCGCCCGCCACATGCGGCGCGGCTAAAGAAGTCCCCGAAGACCAGGTGTAATAATGCTGTCCTGCGGGTTGAAAAACCGGTATTCCCGGACAAAGCCCTTCGCCGAAAAAGCCTGACGCTTGCGAGGCCGCTCCGTGAACGTGGGTGCCCGGGGCGCTGAGGTCGGGTTTGGCGCGACCATCGGCGGTGGGTCCGCCTGATGAAAACCGCAAAATGTCCTGCGCATTGTCTGCGCCATCCGGCCCGATGCCACCCAGGCCGTCGTTATTGCACGAATCAACGCCTTCGGGTCTATAGTTTTCGCTGGCGGCTACCGTGATGACATTCTTGGCAGTTCCCGGTGAACCGATATGTCCGCCGGCGCCGTCATTGCCGGCTGAAAAAATCATGCTGATTTCCTGATTGCCGGCAACCCCTGGTTGTGCATCGCGCACCAGCGCGTCATATTGCTGCGCATAAATATCGTAAATATTTCCGGTGATGCCCCAACTGTTATTCGAGATGCGCGCCCCGGCCGCGTAAGCCGCCGCGACAATCTCGGTAAAGTTCAACCGCGGGGGTTGCGCGCCGTTATTTTGAAAGATGCGTGACGAACCGAGTTTAACGGTCGGGTCAACCCCCAATCCGTAAAGATAACCGGCGCCGTCCTTCATCTCTTCGGCCACCCCACTGCCCCCAATCAGCGAGGCGACAATGGTGCCATGCCCTCTGGTGTCGCCCGTATTGGTCGTGTAGTTGTTGACATAGACCACACGGCTCTGGTCTTGAGGATCACGAAAATCCGGGTGCAAAAGGTTGGCGATGGTTGAGCCTCGGTCAATGCCTGAATCGGCAACATCAACGACAAAATCGGACGGCGCGTTCAAGCCTTTTGCCGCCAGCCAATTCAAATAACCGGTGCCGGATGGTCCGGTGCGATTTTCATTTAAATTGGCCGCAATAATCTGCATGCTTCGTTCATCGTGTAATTTGAATTGAGGCGCCGGCGCGATGAAAACAACCGTGTCGAGCGCGCTGATATTGAGGAGCTCTTTGACGGGCACAACCGCTGATAAAACCACATAGTGCAAAAATTTTTTCGGCGGCTGTTGGTCGTTTAGCGCGACGCTTTTAAGGTATTCAATATCGCTTGCCGTTTCCGGCGCATCGTATAGCTCAACATCAACGGCAACATACTGATTGCCATCGCCACTTAAATCCGCATCCAGTTCAGGAGCAATTTTTTGCCAGGGTTCGAGGCGACTCATCCAGCGCAGGGGGCGCGCCTGGCTGGTTTCCGTTTGTCCGTCAAGCTGGGCGACTTGCCCGAGTTGACTCGCGTCACCGCGAATGAGGTAAGCATGCTGAGGAATATAGGCGATAATCTCTGCGCCGGTGGCTTTGAGCCGGTCAATCCATTCCGCTTGGATGGCATCGGCAAATTGCACAATACGCATCTGCTTTTTTGCTGTGACGCCGGGTGACGAGATGGTTTTTTCAAGCGCCAGTAAATCTTCGGTCGCGGAATCCAAATCCGCGCGGGCGCGAGTATCTATGACGCCGCGCCTGAGCAGAACCAAATGCGGGTCGGCCAGGGATTGTTTGTTCGGACGTTGGGAACTGGCTTGGGTGCCGATAAACGCCACACTGAGCAACATGGTGACCGCCAAAGCGGTCAAAATCATCTTAATTTTGTATGAAATTGAATGAGTCATAAACCAAAAACCATCGGGGACACCGGGAGAATCGAACGCCGATTTACGAGGGGGTCATTATAACTTTTAAGAAAAGCTTTTGTCAGGTATTCTTTTTGTTACTTGATCGAAGGGCATCATAATCCCCGTGCTGTTGTTCTTATTGAGTTTACGTGAAGAGGAAGATTCATTGATGAAACATCCAAGAAGCGGTTTTAAGTTTAGTCTGATGATCTGCTCGGCATTCATACTTTTTTCTCTCGCATCCCAGATTCAGGCGCAGCTTGAATGGCAGAAAAAGAAATCCGTAGAGCCCTTGCCTAATCCTTATATGATGGCGGCGCCGCGCGATGAGGTTTTAACGGCAACCAAACAAATGTTTGAAGCGCGCGAAATTCCCCTCGACAAAGAAGACTGCAACCAACTCACCGGCGAATGCACTTTGATTAGCAAACCCTATATCTTCATCAAAGGCACCACGACCAAGAGCCAGCTTGAGCATTATTGTGACGTGCCGGCCGCCAATCTGCGCAACTGGACGAAAGGGCGCTATGTGCTGCGCATTCAAATCGCGCCGACCTCGCCAAGAAATTCGCAAGTCGGTGTGTACTGCAAATTTGAAGGCATGGCGGATAATTTCACCGGCAACGAATGGGTGCAACTGGTCTCGAAAGGCACCCTTGAAGATGAATTGCTGCGTTGCATGGAAGACCGCGTACACGGCGGCAATTGCGAAAATATCAAACCGCGATAGCCATCCGATCATCTTTTTTCAACCCCTGGTTTAGTAAAAGTTGTATGGAGAAAGCGGCGAGTCGCTCAAGTACAACGATGGAAAAGCACAAGTATCTTTTGCTTGCGTCTTGACTAGGGTCTTCAAGAGAAGCTAATACATCATTGGGACCTAGCGTTTTTCGAGTCTGTGCCGAGCTGTTCAATGAACGGGCGATGCGTAAAGATAAGGTGCGCGCCAGTTCATGTTTAGGCTGGTGAAAACGTAACGACTTTGAACCAACGCTTTGGGTTATCATTCCGATTGAGGAAATCTATGAGTGCTCAAACAACCGTGACCCGCGACGGCGAAACGCTTTTAAGTCGCCTTGAAGCGGGCGACCGCTTGACCTTTGAAGAATGGCAAGTGGTCGAAGATTTTGCGCCGACCGAAACGTTCGGCAACCTCGCAGACCAACTGCGCCACAAACTTCACCCCGATAACGCCGTGACCTACGTCATTGACCGCAATATCAATTATTCAAATGTCTGCGTGTCGGTCTGTAACTTTTGCGCCTTTTACCGCAAACCGGGTTCTTCGGAAGGCTATGTTCACGATTACCAGACGATTTTTGAAAAAGTCGAAGAGATGATCGAGCTTGGCGGCAGCGGCGTATTGATGCAGGGCGGCCTGCACCCGGATTTGCCGCTCAGTTGGTACACCGGGCTTTTACATGAATTGAAAACCCGCTACAAAATTCACCTGCATTGTTTTTCACCGCCCGAACTTGACCACCTGGCAAAGCTAACCGGCCTCGGCGTAGAAGGCGTGCTCAGGGAGTTGAAAGACGCGGGGCTTGATTCTATACCGGGCGGCGGCGGTGAAATCCTGGTAGATGAAATTCGCCGCAAACGTCGTACCCATTGCAACAGCGAAGAGTGGTTGAATGTGATGGACGCGGCGCACGCCATGAAGATTCCGACCACGGCGACCATGATGTTCGGGATGGGCGAAAACCGCGACCACCGCTTACTGCACCTGGAAAAACTTCGCGCTTTGCAAGAGCGCAATCCGGGCTTTGTTTCCTTTATTCCCTGGACCTTGCAACCCGATAATACGGCGATTGGCAAACTCTACCCGGAACGCGTCAAACCGGATGAATACTTGCGCTGGCTGGCGATTGGCCGGTTATATCTGAGCAGCATTCCTAATGAACAGGTGTCGTGGCTGACGCAAGGGCTGGATGTCGGCCGGCAAGGCTTGCACTACGGCGCCAATGATATTGGCAGCACGATGATCGAAGAGAATGTCATTTCAAAAGCCGGCGCGCATCATCAGGCAACCGAACGGATGCTGAAAGAGGCCATCCTCGCCGAAGGCTTCACGCCTGTCAAACGCAAAGCCGATTACACGCGGCTTAAGTAAAATCTCCTTGAGGTGACCCTATGGCGCTCTTTGTTACCAGGCAGCAATGGCGAGAAGTCAAATCAAGAGGTTTTACCGCGTATTTGAGATTAAAAATTAAATATTTTTTATCTATTGGTTTGTTTCTGGTGCTGGCGAAAATTGTGTTTCCTATATTTAATCTACGCCCGCGAATGACTTTACCTGATTTTGTTTTTTATGTGATAGGTTGCTTTATTGCCAGTATTCTATTGGCCGTCGTGACGGCAATGGTAGGTTGGGCAGTCAATGATTCCCGCGTCGATTAATCGGTTATTTTTCGCAGGGCCTTCTAATTTAAGAGCAGTTCAAACCACTTCGAGGTGAGTATGAAAAAGAAAATCCTTGTTGCAAATTGTATCGCAACCGTTCTGCTGCTTCTGCCTTTTGCAGTTTCAGGCGGGCAAGCCAAACCTGCCGACCCGGCGGCGACCGTGAAAGCGTTTTACACGTTTCACTATGCCCATAAGTTTGATTATTCGCAACGCGGGCTACTGCAAAGACGCAAATGGCTCGACGACAATCTCTACAAGCTACTGGTCGCCGAGGTGAAGAAACCGGTCCCCAAAGGCGATGCGCCCGACTTGGACGGCGACCCATTTACCAATTCGCAGGACCCTCCGAACACCTTTCGTCTCGGCAATACAAAAGAGACCGGCAACAACGCGAGCGTTGAAATCATCTTCGTCTGGAAAGACAAAGGCAAAGTTGTTGAAGAACGCCCGGTCGAGATTGTTCTCGTGAAATCGCAAAACGTCTGGAAGATTGCCAACATCATCAGCAGTAAAGATGCGGACGGTGACCTGCTGAAATTCTTGAAACATACTCATTGATCGGGATGCCATTCCCTTTTAGCGATGCGGACTGATCCACAGCAGTCCGCATTTTTATTGACGGAAATTTATGAGCGAAGAAAAAGCCAAACTCAGCGAACAAAACCTCGAACCTCTTGGCGATATGGATATGGAAGAGTTTCGCCGCTACGGTTATCAGGTCGTCAATTGGATGAGCAACTATTTTACCCACCCGCAAAATTATCCGGTGCTCGCGCAAGTCGAGCCGAATTATTTGAAAACCGCCCTGCCGGCGAGCCCGCCAACTCGGGGCGAAGCCATGAACGACATACTCGCAGATGTTGACCGCCACATCACGCCGGGTATGACGCATTGGAATCATCCGGGATTTTTTGCTTACTTTTCAGTTAGCGGTTCGGCGCCCGGCATATTAGGGGAAATGTTTGCCGCGACGTTCAACGTCAATGCCATGCTCTGGCGCACCTCGCCGGCCGCCACAGAGCTTGAAGAAGTAACCACCAACTGGCTCAGACAGATGATCGGACTGCCGGAGCGTTTTTCGGGCGTGGTTTATGATACGGCTTCGATTTCCACGCTCTGCGCCATTGCCGCCGCCCGCGAAGCGGTGCCCGGTTTGAATGTGCGCGAAGACGGGCTCTACGGCGCCCAGGCAAAACTCAGACTTTACGCGTCGGAACATGGGCACTCTTCGATTGATAAAGCTGCCATTACTTTGGGACTTGGACACCGAAGCGTGAGGAAAATCGCTTGTGACCGAGAGTTTAGAATGTTGCCCGAAGCGCTCGCCGCAGCCATTGCCGAAGACCGCGCCAATGGTTGGAATCCATTTTGTGTGGTCGCCACCATTGGCACAACTTCGATGACCAGCATTGACCCGGTCGCGCCGATTGCCGACATCTGTGAAGGCGAAAAATTATGGTTACACGTGGACGGCGCCTATGGCGGGATGGCCGCTGTCTTGCCGGAGATGAAAGCCATTATCGAAGGCTGTGAACGCGCCGACTCTTTCGTCGTGAATCCGCATAAGTGGTTATTTACGCCGGTTGATTTAAGCGTTCTGTTTTGCCGGCGAATGGAGGTGTTAAAACAGGCTTTCTCGCTGGTCGCTGAATATCTGCGAACCGGTGAGAGCGAAACGGAAGTGAAAAATTTTATGGATTACGGTCCGCAACTCGGCCGGCGTTTTCGCGCGCTTAAACTGTGGTTTGTGATGCGCTATTTCGGCGTTGAAGGCATCCAGGCAAGGCTTCGCAGGCATTGCGCGCTGGCACAGGCGTTCGCCAGTTGGGTCGAGCAAAGTGAGAACTTTGAATTGCTGGCGCCCGTCCCCTTCAGCCTGGTCTGTTTTAGAGCTTGCCCCGCGAAACTGCAGAATGAGGCAGCAGCACTTGATTCGTTAAATGAAAAATTGATGGAGCGCGTCAATCGTCGGGGCAAAGTTTTTCTCTCGCATACAAAGCTCGACGGCAAATACACCTTGCGTCTGGCAATCGGCAACATTCGCACCACCCAGGAATACATCAAACTGGCTTGGGACGAATTGAACGAGGTATTGGTTGAATTGCTCAACGCTTAGAGCGGATTGTCAATCGGCTGACCTGAAGGTAGGCGCAGGGGTCAAAGCTCGTGATGGGAAACTACCGGGCTCACGCTCAGGGTTCTCTTTCCCCGCAGATCGGGCGGAGGCGGCCGGTCAACGCGGATCTTTGATGCTCAAGCATTCGCGTTAATCGTGAGGGTCAAGCATTAGCGTTAATCGTGAGGGTCAAGCATCTGCGTTGATGGTGAGGGTCAAGCATCTGCGTTGATCGGCTCCATCAGCCTGATCAGCGGGGAAACCCCAAGGTGGTCACCCGACTCGTTGATTTATCCTGAGCCCGCTTGCCCTTACTGCCTCTCGTGGATTTTCCCTGAGCCCGCTCACCCTTACTCCCGCCGCTCGCTAATTTTTCCTGAGACCTTACGACCTCCTCAAAGAGCACCCCGCCGATTACGCAGGTCCCGCCATTCGCCTCAGCCATTAAAACTGATAGAGGTAATATCTTCCCAGCGCACTTCGATGCGGCTTGCGGTTCCCAGTTTCACAATCACGCTGTTGCCATTGAGGCTGAACTCTTTACATTTGAGTTCGCTGCCGCCTTTCAATTTAATGCTGATGGAATCGGTATCGCTCGATGAAGCGCGAATGGATTCGGTATCTTCGACAGCGATGATGGCATAGCTTCGGGCTTCGCCACCGCTGGCTTCAGTCATCGCTAAACGCAATTCACCTGACGCTTCGCGGGTCAGGGTACGTCCGCGAACGGCGCTGCCATTTTTTAACAGAATGACAAATCCCGATTGTCCTTCTTGCGCGTGCACGGCAAGCGCAAATGATAACGCTAGAATGATGGCTAAAATAAGTGATTTAATTTTCATGATTTCTTTCTATTTTTTGAATTGTTTTTCGTAAAGCTCTTTGAGTCGCTCCAGATAGTCGTTGCGGTCAACCGCATAGTACACGGCTGACGGACCGCTTTCAACCAACTTTGCAATCGCCTGTTCAAAGGCTTCCTGCGCATCACGTGTGGTGATGCCCTGGGCTTCGAGATAACCGATTTTCCGCAAACGACCGACGAATTCCGGCAAGGTCAAATGCCCTTCAAAGGTGCGTCCGCCGTGATAATGCGAACGCGACAGCAGATGTTGAACCATCAGCGCCTGACCATAAAGCAACGGCGAAACATAAATCCATTGCCGCTCATAATGCCACGCTTCTTCCACTTGATGCGAAAGTTGAACGCGTCGCACGCCTTCGCTTAAGACTTCGTCCCAGATATTTGATGGCGAATATCTTTTGACGGTTTCAATGGCGGTGTCGAGAAGCCAACGATTGTCTTCAAGGTTTATCTGGCGATTCAAACGCTCAAGCCATTCGGCAAAAATTTGCATCGGGGTACGCTCAGGGTGCCAGAGGGCAAATCGTTCCTGGCTTTTCTTTAACCCCGCCCAGAGTTTCTTGCGCTCTTTTTCAAACGACGGATGCGCGTCTATGCGGATGGCGCGAAACTCGGCAAACCATTTCTTTGCCGCTTTGCAATACGGGCAGTTTTTAGTCGCTTCACTTTTGAAAAAATGTGGTCGCGCGGTCGAAGCGCCGGAAAAATCGCTCTCTTCGGGAACATGTTTTTTGAGTTCGGAAAAGGCTGTGCGCGGCGCCAGTTTCAATTGTTTCGTGAAAAAATCGAACGCGCATTTAAGGCAGATGCTCAGGATAATTTCAGAACAGGCTGAACCGGGAATCGAATCGAAGTTGATTTCGGACTTCTTCATAAATCGGTAGTCGGAAGTCAGTAATCGGTAGTCGGTAATAACTTGTGTTCTCGCACCTGCCTACGGCTGACTGCCAACTGCCAACTGATGTAATGGTGGGGAGGGTGGGACTCGAACCCACACGGGAGTTTATCCCAATGGTTTTTGAGACCATCGCGTCTACCTGTTCCGCCACTTCCCCCTAGAGTTCGCGAGGCGTTTCAAAGGAAGCGTCATTGTAGCCGCCTAAACAAAAGCGCGTCAACCCGCAAGTCAGTGCGCCTTGCGAACGCTCAATGCTTATTTGCAAGGTCAGGGTGGTTTCAGCCTGGGGAATTATTCATTTGCAGAGCTCTGCCGATTAAACCGGTTAACCAGATACTACACATAAGGCTGTACGTGTAAGGCTGTACGTGTCGCATCGGCCTAATCGGTTTTATTCGGCTCAATCCGAAGAGCAATTTTAGGCTTTTGTTTGGCGCGCTCCGGGTTTGGCGAAAACCGCAGGACGCGGTGTGTGTTCGACCGTTTGTATTCATTTCTTGATTCGTTTTCTTGGTTCATTCAAACCGAGGTTTGCTATGATGCAACATCACTTTTAAATACTTGAGGAGCGATTATGGAAGAACCTAAAGCAACGTGGCACCGCTGGGACGATATGCCCAAAGAGCATCTTTCGGATTCTCTATCACGCCGGTTGATTACTGGCGACCGCATGATGCTGGCGCACGTCTATCTCAACAAAGGCAGCATTGTCCCCAGGCATTCGCATGAAAACGAGCAAATCACTTACATCTTAGAAGGCGCTTTGCGTTTCTGGCTTGGCGCCAACGGTGAACAAGAGATTATTGTCCGGGCCGGCGAAGTCTTACACATTCCAGCGAATCTGCCGCACCAGGCCGAAGCGTTGGAAGATACGCTGGACGTAGATATTTTCAGCCCGCCCAGGCAAGACTGGCTTGATAAAACCGATGATTATTTGAGGCAGAAATAATTATGGAGCTTGGGCTGAAAGATAAAGTCGCGTTGGTTGCGGCAGCGAGTCGCGGACTGGGACGCGCCGTAGCCGAAGCTTTAGCCGAAGAGGGCGCGTCACTCATTTTGTGTGCGCGTGGCGCAAGCTTGCTCAATGAAACTTGCGAAATCATCCGACAAACGCATCAGGTTCAAGTCATCGGTATCGCGGCTGACCTTGCTGTGACGGCGGACGTAGAGCGCGTCGTTGGCCTTGGGCTTGAAGGCCTGGGTCAAATAGATATTCTCATCACCAACGTCGGCGGACCACCCGCCGGGATATTTGAAAATCTCTCGATGCAGGCGTGGGAAGACGCGACGCGACTTTTGCTGACCAGTGTGTTGGATTTAACCCGACTGACGCTTCCGCAAATGAAAGCGCGGGGCTGGGGACGCATTTTAAACATTACTTCGATTGCCGCAAAACAACCGGTAGCAAATCTCCTGTTGTCGAATAGTCTGCGCGCTGCGGTAACCGGTTTTGCCAAGACCCTCGCTAGTGAAGTGGCGCCGTTCGGGGTAACCGTCAATAACATCTTGCCGGGATACACGCGAACCGAACGGGTTGAACAACTGGCTGAGGCGATTGCCGCAAAAGAGGGAATCAAACCCGCAGAAGTTTGCGCCCGATGGGAAGCCGAAATCCCTATGAAGCGTTTAGGCGAACCGCGTGAGTTTGCCGCGCTTGCCGCCTTTCTGGTATCCGAACGGGCAAGCTACATTACCGGCAGTTCGATTGCCGTAGATGGCGGATGGATTCGCGCCCTGATGTAGTTGAGCTTTTAATTCTTGCCAGGAAAATAAAAGAGCGCTTCATTCAAGGCCAAAGCTTATCCTCGAATAAAATTGAGTTGATGATTTCAGACTTACCTATTTCACCACGACGCCGCGCCAGAATGCGATGTGGTCTTTAATCTCTGCGGCGGCTTCTTTCGGCTGAGGGTAATACCACGCCGCGTCTTTGTTGACTTCGCCATTGACCACCACATCGTAATAACTGGCTTCGCCTTTCCAACCACAGATGGTGTGCGCCGCGCTCGCTTGAAAATATTCTTTATGAATTGATTCGGGCGGGAAATAATGATTGCCTTCGACCACAACTGTGTCATCGCTTTCGGCTAACACTGTGCCATTCCAAGTTGCTTTCATCTTTGATACTCCTTCGGTTATTTAGATGAACGAATCGTTCATAAATAGGTTTACCGGGGTCTTCGGCAAAAAGCAAAACGGTATGGCGAAGTGCGCGTCCCTCGTCACTGCAAAGCCGTATCGTGTAGAATGCTCGGCGATGTTTGCAGAAGTCGCCGTTCCGGTTTTTATTCGTCAAACTTTTACCTATCGCCTGCCCGGCGATTTGTCGCATCGCGCTCAAGTCGGCTGTCGCGTGGTTGTCCCGTTTAATAAAAAGCTCCTCACCGGTTTTATCGTGGGCCTTCATGAAAATCTGCAAGGTGAATTTTCGACAACTGAAATCCGTGATGTTGAAGAGTTGATTGACGAAACGCCAATTATTGAACGCGAGATGCTCGAACTGACGCGCTGGATGTCAGATTATTACTATGCCGCCTGGGGCGAATGCATTCGCTCGGCGCTTCCGGCAGGCGCCGCCGTTGCCACCGAACAACTGCTCACGATTACCGATGCGGGTCGCACGGAGCTGGCAAATTTTTCCGGCGGATTCGCCTGGTCTTCAACCAAACATCAAGCCCTGGAACTGCTTTTTAATCTAGGTACGCTCAATCTGCGCGAACTCGAACGTCAATTGCCGAAAACCCAGGTCGCCTCGCTGGTTCGCACCCTGAAACACGCAGGGCTGGTCAGCATTACGCAACGCGCAGGTCAGTCCCGACTCAAACCGAAAGTGCAGAATGCGGTGCGGCTCAATAGCCAGCAGCCGGAAACCGGTAGCCCGTTGTCGGAGAGCACAGCTCAAAGTGAATTAGCGGCGAATGGCACTCCCGCTAAAGATTTAGCGATTGACCAAACCACCCCGGAAAAGGGCAACAAGTCAAACCATAAAAATCCGCCCACCGGCAACCGGCAGGAGGCGTACTCGCCACCGGCTACCGACCACCGGCTGCCGGCTGCCGGCTTCCGACCACCGCTTACCGAGCAGCAACAGCGGGTCATTGCTTTGCTTGAAGAGGCCGACGAAGCGATGGCGCTCAGTGAATTATTGGAGCAAGCGCAAGTCTCTTCATCGGTGGTGCGAACCCTTGAAAAGCGCGGCCTTGTCGAAGTCTTTGCGCGTGAAGTCCGCCGCGACCCGCTGGCGCATATCAAAGGACAACAACTCTCGCTCGTTACCCTCAACGAAGAACAACAAGAGGCGCTCGACCAAATCATTGCCCAAATCAACAAGCGCGAATACGCGACCTTTCTGTTGCACGGCGTTACCGGTAGCGGCAAGACCGAAATCTATATTCGCGCCATGCTTGAAGCGACTCGGCAAGGTCTGGGGGCGCTCATGCTCATCCCGGAAATCGCCCTGACGCCGATGTTTTCTCGCAGACTGCGGGCGCATTTCGGCGATGCAGTTGCCATCCTGCATTCAAGCCTTTCAGATGGTGAGCGCATGGACGAATGGCGGCGCATCAAAGATGGCGAAGCCCGCGTGGTGATTGGCACGCGCTCGGCGGTCTTTGCGCCAATCGAAAATCTGGGGTTCATCGTCATTGACGAAGAGCACGAGACCACCTACAAACAGGACGAATCGCCGCGCTATCACGGACGCGACACGGCGATTATGCGTGCCGTACAGAACAAAGCCGTGGTCGTCATCGGTTCGGCAACCCCTTCGCTTGAATCTTTCCACAACGCCCACATCGGCAAATACACTTACATTCGCTTGCAG
>JBIOWC010000359.1:0-6633 GCA_044868105.1 Blastocatellia bacterium | reverse complement strand
AATCAGCTTTTCATTGTTGATTTGTTTAATTGCAAATGCGGTCTTTGGGCAACAGGAGAAGAAAGCCGAACAGGAAGCGGTATTGCGATTGAAGACCGAACTGCTTGAAATCCGCGCTGTCGTCACCGATAAACAGAACCGTCCGATCGCGGGTTTAACGAAAGAAGACTTTGAACTTTTAGAGAGTAATCTTCTTCAGGACATCGCATTTTTTTCCGAACAGCGAATCCGGTCGCAGCCTAAAACCTCGGCTTCACAATCGGCCAACTCAGCTTCGCTTGAAAAATCAGGCAACGAAGCACCTGGCATCGAACGTTGGGTTATTCTTTTTGTGGACACGCTGCATCTTTCTGGCGAAAGTTTGATTCGCCTGAAACAAACTCTGAAGCGATTTATCAATGATAAATTAACCGTCCAGGATTCCGTGATGTTGCTGACCAGTAGCGGAACCGAAAGCCTGGCCGCGCATTTCACCAAAGACCGTCAATTACTGCGCTATTTGATTGACCGGCTGGCCCCCTGGCAGATTTCGCAAAATAGTTACTTTACGCCTACGCTTGCCGCTGCGGTTCGGCGCAGGGATCCAACGGCACTCAGTGTCGGCATGAAGGTTCTGGAAAGCGAAGACCATATCCCTTTAGCCGGGTTATCCATGGCAATGATTCAACAGATAGTGGAATCCAAAGCGATGAATGTGTTGGCGCAGGCAAGTCAGAAACGAAAGAGTTTGATTGAAACACTGAAAGCCGCCGCCACAATGATGGCCGACCTGTCTGGTCAACGATTGATGGTCTTATTTTCGGATGGCTTCAGTTTGATGGATACCCAGGGGTCATTAAATACTCAAGATATTCAATCAGTGGTTAGCCGCGCCGTTCGCTCAGGGATGGTTATTTATTCAATCAGCGTCAAAGGGCTTCAACCGCCGGCCGAATTCGATGCTTCAAGGCCAAACATGTCTGCCGAATCGCAGATACTCGGTCGCCTTTCCAGTTATATGTCGGACGCTGAAAAGGACGAGCGCGAAGGGTTGAACGCCTTGGCAAAAGACACCGGCGGAAAAATATATTTCAATACCAATGACCTGGCTGGCGCACTACAAACAACCTTTGAAGAAAATCAATTCTTTTATGCGCTCTCTTATTATCCTGCGAATGAAAAAAAGGGGGACAAATTTCGTGAACTCACTTTGCGCGTCAAAGGGCATCCTGATTACCTCGTTCGCGCACAAAAGGGGTTTCTCGCCTCTGATATAAAAGAAGAGAAAAAAGAGGCGACCGGCTCGGCTCAAAACAAATTCTTTCAAGCGATTGCGGCACCCATTCCCAGGACTGCAATTAATATCAGCGCAACCGCCGCCTACCTTGAATCCGGCAATGATAAGGCGCAGGTTTCCATTCAAGTTGGCATCGAAGGAAGCGCCCTCAATTACCACGAGCAAAATAAACAGGCGGCGCTCGATTTAGAGATTGCCGGATTGATTTATGACCGCGCCGGAACCGTGGTTAAGATGTACACCGAAAAAATAACGGGGAACATTCCGGTTGAACAAGTAGCGGAAGCCAGGCGCTCCGGGTTTCGTTATGGCAAACGCTTTGAATTAAAACCCGGGGTTTATCAATTTCGCGTCGGCGTGCGCGACCAGGCAACCGACCGTATGGGGACAGGCGTTTCCTGGGTTCAAGTTCCCGATATTTCAAAAGGTAAGCTGATATCAAGTAGCATTTTGCTGACCGATATCGGCGAACCCAGACCCGGGTTAGAGACTGCAAAAGCCGTGGTTTCGCAGTGGCGCGCTATTAAATCTTATAAAACAGGAAGTATGCTGGTTTATTACGCCATGTTGTATAACCTGGCTGAAAAAGATGAAAGCGAAACCTTGTTGCAATCGGAAATCTTTCAAGGAGAATCACCAGTCTATCAAAGCGGCTGGCAGCCGCTTCGCTCGCGGGTCGTGGGAAAGGAGAAAAAAGGCTTGGAAATCGGCGGACAAATGAATCTTTCTTTACAAACGGGAGTTTATGAATTGCGTCTTTCCACAAAAAATACCCGCTCAGATCAATCAACCAAACAGGCAATCTTTTTCGCCATTGAAGAGTGAGTTTCAATAGACACGATGAAAAGATAGGCGAACCTGAGGCCTAAACAAACAGACGGAAAAGGATGAGAAATCCTCAAGTCCTCTTCTACCTGTTTGCTTAGCCAGCTCTCTTCGTCCCTTATTGTGATACGACATGCTTCCAGCCGCATCCCATTTGGCAACTACTAAAATAGTCTGACAAATTGAAATTTGCCTGACTTGCAATCGCCAAAGGTTCTATTTCGAGCGATTGATGCTGATGCTGCCATTGACGTTTTTCAGGTTGACGGTTGCGCCACCGCGACCGAGTGCGCCTTCGAGCGACTCTCCGACATATTTTCCTTTTTTGACTTCAAGTCCAAAATCGTTGTGAATGCTACCATGAACGGTGGTGGCTTTAAGGTCAGCGTCAGCGCTACCGGCAAAGGTGAGTTCAACCGAACCATTGACGGAACTCAGGTTGATTGGAGTTTCGCTATTGGCTTTGTTCAATTCAAAATTGAGTTGTCCGTTGATGGTTGAAAGCTTGATGTCACCACTTAGTCTTTTTGCATTAATCTCGCCGTTGATACACGATGCCTGGACGCCTCCTGCCAAATCTTCAATATCCAGGTCTCCGTTAATCAAATTGAATTCATCCAGGCGAGCGTTGCGAGGAACGGTGATGGTGTATTCCACACTTGCGGGATTATCGTTATCGCCCTCCCAACGGTTATTTCTTTTTGCATAGTCGGTCTTTATCCGCACCTCGTTGTCGGTGGCCTCTACGTTAATTGTGGCTTCGGCGAGACGTTCGGCTTTGTAAGCCCATTTGACCGCATCAACTTTCACTTGATTGCTGTCCCAGGCGCGAACCTTGACCGAGCCGTTGATGTTTTTCAAACTCACACGCCCCCCGTTTGCCAGGGCGTAGGTTTGGTGAAACTCTTCAGTGGCTTTATCACGGGATTGCGCCAGGCCAAGTGCGCCAAAGGCAAAGAGCAATACGGTTCCGGTTAAAACACCAATCATTTTCAAGCTTTTTTCACGAATCATCACATCCTCCAACTTCCTGAGTTCAAATTCACCCTGCGTTGTGGGCGATATTTCGGCTGGGTCTATAAAATAAATTATTGCGAAGACATCGGGTAAGTGCGGAATATTTTGAAAAGGTTGCAGAATTTTTTTTAGATGATGACCCGCGAATATTTCATCCGCGAACCAATCTGACCGAAATATAGAGAATGATAATTGCCAGCAAGGTCGCCAGTGCCGCCGCCATCGAGCCGGCGCGGTTATGCGGCGCCGAACCGGCTTTGCCTTCGTGACGTTTGGCATCACGCAAACTCGTAATGTCATGAAAAAGCATCAAGCCAATCATCACGATAATCAGCCCGAGTTTAATACCTAACCACATCATAAAATGGTTAATCGCTGCAGGGTTATCGGTTTCCGTATTGCCTGAAGTCTGGAAACTGGTGATTCGATTATAAAAGTTAAAGAAGCCCGTGAGAAACAAAATGCCAATTGCCGCCCAGCCGATTCGTCTAAATCGCCTGGCGAGACCGCGAAGAATCGGTTGCCGCTCTTCTTTCTTTAATTGCAAGGCAAAAGGGATGACAACAGCCATCGTGTAAATCAATCCACCAACCCAAATCGTTGCCATTAAAATATGAAGCCAAACAATTGCTTGATACATTTTATCCTTCCTGCCTTGCCGGAATTTCAGCGACCTTCGCAGTGCTTGAACGCAAAGTTAGAGCAATGAAAAAGGCGATAACCATAATGGCGCCGCTCACCCAAAAAGGCGAGATACCGTAACGCGAAGCGCGTAAATGCGCGTCTTGCATCAACAGCCAACCGCCAAGCGCCGGGCCAATGATGCGCGCTAAACTGGCGGCCGATTGCAAGGCGCCTAGCACACGCCCTTGCCATGCCGCATTGACATACTTTGAAGCCAAACCGTTTAACACCGGCGTGACGAAGCTATTGCCAACCGCGATACCGGCGCTGGTAATCAATAAGGTTTTTATGCCATCGCTCAGAGGAATAGCAAACATACTGGCCGCCATCAGGGCCGTGCCGATAATGGTTAAAGTTTTTTCGCCAACCATTTTTATTAATCGTCCCAGCAATCCGCCTTGAATGATTACGCCTATGACTCCCTGGCTGGCAAAGATATATCCGTTATGCGCTTCATCAAGGTGAAAGCGCTCGGCCGTAAACAAAGCGTAGGTCGCGGTCAACATCGCAAAGGCGATGGTTGCAAAAAAGTAGGTGGCGAAAACGGCGCCGAGTTGCCAACTGCCCGATTCTTTGAAGACCTGTTGAATGCTGGCGCGACCGGCTGCCAGGGTGCGATTTTCTGCCGATAAACTTTCTGGCAATAAAAAGTAGAGCGCCAGCGCATTTGCAGCCGCAAGACCCGCGGCAAAATAGAACGGCGCCGCCAGCGAGACTTTGCTTAAAACGCCGCCGATGAAAGGACCAAAAATAAACCCTAAACCGAAGGCTGCGCCAATTAAGCCCATAGATTTTGAACGCTCTTCGGGCGGCGTCACATCTGCAATGTAGGCTTGTGCCGTCGAAATATTACCGCCGGTGATGCCATCAATGATTCTGGCAACAAAGAGTAACCACAACGTCCCCGCCAATCCCATCGTCAAAAAGCCAATTGACGTGCCTATCAAACTCACCAACAATACCGGGCGACGGCCAACTTTATCAGATAATTTTCCTAGAATCGGCGCGAAAACAAATTGCATCACCGAATAAATGGCAAGGAGCAGGCCAATGACGGTTTCCGAGGCGCCGAATTTCTGAGCATAGAGCGGCAAAACCGGGATGACGATTCCGAACCCAATGAGGTCTATAAAAACAGTGATGAAGATGATTAAAAGCGGCGAGCGATTTTTTGCCATCTGTGCGTCTGCGTGTCCCTTTCAATTGCGCAATTCCGGGTTAAAAAACCTGAGCTGCGCGGCTTAACAAATCCTGTTTAAGGGTAACATAACTCTGTTCACCAATCAGGCAATCAACTAATACGTTGCGAACCCCTTGGTGATGCGCGGCGAGAAAGACTACGGCATTTGGAAATGGGCTACCGAAGAAGGTGCCTCGATAAAACCGCGGCAAAAGTTCGGAGGCGCGGCGCAGTTCGCGTCCGAAAAATTCCTGCCAATGATGATCATAAACCTGCGCCACGGCTGCCAACTTTTCCTTCAATAAAACATCAGCCAAAACATCAGCCGATTTGAACGCATAATAAATGCCTTCGCCGGTTATCGGGTCGGCAAACCCTGCGGCATCGCCGATCAGCGCCCAATGGTCGCCCCCGGCGCGTAAATCATTCCAGGTGGCAAAATCGAGCGTCGGAATTTTGGCTCCGAAAAAATTCATCCGCCCGGCCTCGGGCAGCTTGCCGCCAAAATAGTTGCCTACAAAATCGGCGAGTAAGACGCGCAGTTCATCTGAGGTCTTTTCACCGAGTTTTGAGGCTATGCCAAAATTCATCATTCCCGGTCGCGGAAAAGCCCACAAATACCCCGTAAACTTAGGCGGAAATTGAATTGTTACCTCTTCGGTCTTTCCCGCATCCGGCTGCCCTTCATCAACTGTAATGTTGTATCCGAAAGCCAAGGCCAGATCTTGTTTAGAAAAAATCCCCAATAATTTTCTGCGCGTTGGGCTTGCTGCGCCATCCGCGCCAACAATAAATCGAGCTGACCACTGGCGCCCATCCTCTGTGGTGAGCTCCCAACCGTTTGCATCCTTTGTGAAACTGCTTACCCCGGAGCGAATGAAATTTGCGCCAGCCTGGATGGCTCTATCGAGAACCAGTCGGTTCAGGACTTCCCGCGAGTAAATCGCAAAAGGGCGGTCAACATGGACCGAAACCTTGCGCCCGCTTGCTGAAACGATGGTGACGCGATGAATCAATTTTCGCGGATAATCGGCGCTATCGAGAATAAATGAAAATTCGCGTAAGGCGCGTGTCGGCACTCCGCCACCACAAGGTTTTTCCCAGGCGCCTTTAGGATCGAATAATAAAACCTCGCGCCCTTTAGCGGCCAGCCTTGAGGCAAGGTGCGCCCCCGAAGGTCCAGCCCCAATGATGGCAATTTCAGCCGCTGCCTTTTGCATATCGCAGAAGTCTAGCAAGGCAGGATTGGCAAGGCAAAAGGCAAAAGGTAAAAGTAAAAAGTTAAATCATTATTCTTGCTTTTGCCTTTTACCAATTGCCCTTAAAAGGGAGAGTCAGGGAAGGTGATAGCCGGTTTCTTATTGATGCCTGCGGCATCCAGTCTGAGCAAAAACATACCAATTCCGGATGCGCCCTGCATATATCCGGTTTGCGCCAGTTGGACATCCGGTTCCTTGCGGTTTTCCGCTTGAATCCATTTAATGCCATTGTTCTCTTTGGCGGCGCGCACCATCAAGTTTGCCGTTACACGCTTGACGAATTCGAGATAACTTTTATCTTTAGTCACCTGATAGAGGCTCAGGAAAAATTCTCCCACGCCTGCTGAACCGCAACACTGACTGACATTGTTCCAAAATCCCGGGGTCGCTTT
>JBIOWC010000358.1:0-2773 GCA_044868105.1 Blastocatellia bacterium | reverse complement strand
ACTTTAGGGATGGACTTCTGCCACCCGATGCTGCAAATCGGCCTCAAAAAAATCCGCTCCGCAAATCTCCCCATTGAACTCGCTGAAGCTGACGCGCTGAATGTTCCGGTTGAGAGCAATCGCTTCGATGTGGTGACGATGGCCTTCGGACTGAGAAACCTTGATAGCGTTGAAGGCGGGCTGCACGAGATATTCCGTTTGCTGAAGCCGCAGGGAAGAGGGGCGATTTTAGAGTTCTCTCATCCGCAAATCGCGGTCTTTAGACAACTCTTTCAGCTCTACTTTACGCGCCTGTTGCCCAGGATCGGCAAAGTAATTTCAGGTTCCGGGTTCGCCTATCAATATTTACCCGATTCGGTTTCGCGATTTCCCAATCAAAAAACTTTGGCCGAGATGATGAAGCGAGTTGGATTTTCTCATGTTGAATATTACAATCTTTTTGGCGGCGTTGCGGCGCTTCACATAGGCGATAAGCTTTAATTTTTGAGTGAAGGGAAACCAAAAGAAAAGGCAATGCAATTAGACGCAATCAAATTTTTCTATGAACGATTCGCAATCACAAGCGCTGATTTAAACAAGCTTTTAGGCATTGCCCTGGCGCGCGGCGGTGATTATGCCGATCTCTATTTTGAATATAAAATTTCCAACAGCATCAGCGTTGAAGAGCAAATCGTCAAATCGGCAACCAAATCGGTTTCTCAAGGCGTTGGGGTTCGGGTGATTACGGGCGAGAAGACCGGCTATGCCTACACCGATGAAATCTCTTTTGAGGCAATCAAGAAAGCCGCAGAAACGGCCAGCCATATAGCAGCGAATTTACAAAACGCCACGCTGCATTCCGTTAACGCGACACCCAACCATCACAATCTATACGAAGTTGAATTTCCGGTATCCTCGGCTGAATTGGATACCAAAATAGATTTAATTAAAAAGGGCGACGGGGTCGCGCGGGCTTATGACACGCGAATACGCGAAGTGCAATCCGGCATCTTTGACGAAGTGAAATACGTGATGATTGCCTCTTCAGAGGGACGTTTAGTCGGCGATGTTCAACCGCTCGCCAGATATTCGATAACCTGCATTGCCGATGACGACGGGAATTTGCAGGTTGGTCGTTCGGGCGGCGGCGGACGCATTGGCTTGGATTTTTTTGAAAGTGATTTGAAGGTCGAATATTTTGCGCGCGACGCCGCCAGACAAGCGATTCTCCAACTCGATGCGATGGATACACCGGCGGGAACCATGGAAGTGGTTTTGGGACCGGGCTGGCCTGGCGTGCTGCTCCACGAAGCTGTTGGACATGGACTGGAAGCCGATTTTAATCGCAAGCAGACTTCGGCCTTTTCAGGGCTAATTGGCGAGCGCGTTGCTTCAGAGTTATGCACAGTCGTTGATGATGGTTCAATTCCGGGGCGCCGCGGCTCGCTCAATATTGATGATGAAGGTGAACCGACGAGTCGAACCATCTTGATAGAAAACGGGATTCTTCGTGGCTATATGAATGATCGGCTAAATTCCGGCTTGTTGAAGGTTGAGCGCACCGGCAACGGCCGCAGGCAAAGCTATAAACATATGCCGATGCCGCGGATGACCAACACCTTTATGCTGGCGGGAACCGCTACCAAAGAGGAGATTATTCGGTCGGTCAAATATGGTTTGTACGCCGTGCAGTTTGGCGGCGGGCAAGTAGACATCACCAGCGGCGAATTTGCCTTCTCAGCATCCGAAGCGTTTTTGATAGAAGATGGAAAAGTGACGGCGCCGGTCAAAGGCGCAACCCTCAGGGGCAGCGGTCCGGAATCATTAAAACATGTTACGGCCGTTGGCAATGATCTGGCGCTTGATGAAGGGGTCGGAATATGTGGCAAAGAGGGACAGCATGTTCCGGTCGGTGTTGGGCTGCCAACCATCAAGATTAGCGGGATGACCGTGGGGGGCATCAGGAAGTAACTGGCAAGGCGGGCGTTTCAAACTTAATTAACTACAGCAATTCATTCCTCAAAGCATGTCGATTGAAATTACAAAAGAACTCGCATTAGAACTTACCCAAGAGGCGGTCGCTAAAGGCGCCAGCGCGGCAGAAATCGTGATTAAACAGCGCACCGAATTTTCGGTTGGGGTTCGACTGGGAGAGATTGAAACGCTTCAGGAATCTACCGATAAAGGGTTGGGGTTACGCGTGCTGATGCACGGCAAACAGGCATCGGTTTCCGGCTCTGATTTCCGGCGCGAAGCCTTATCTGATTTGGTTAAAGAGGCCATTGAGCTGGTACGCGCCACTTCGCCCGATGATGACATCGGCTTGCCAGAGAGAGAAAATTTCGCCAAGACCTCTGATGATTTGGATTTATTCGATGAAGCAATCGTCAACCTTTCAACCGAAGCGAAGATAGATTTAGCGCTCAGAGCCGAACAGGCGGCGCGCGATAGCAGTCCTTTGATTGTAAATTTTGAAGGTGGCGGTGTCGATACGGCAAATGGGTCGCTGATTCTGGCAAACTCGCTGGGGTTTGCCGGAGAGTATAAAGGCACATCATTTTCAATCGCCACGGTGCCTGTAGCAGCCGAAGACGGCAAGATGCAGGGCGCTTACTGGTATGACATCAAACGCAAGCTGGCAGATGTGGATACCCCCGAAGCTATCGGGCGGATAGCGGCTGAACGAACGCTCAGAAAACTCGGCGCGCGGCCCGTGCCGACACAAAATGTCCCGGTGGTCTTTGAACAAAACATTGCCAGAACCCTGATGGGCTACGTTTTTCAAGCGGCATCA
>JBIOWC010000357.1:0-7889 GCA_044868105.1 Blastocatellia bacterium | reverse complement strand
GCAACGCACGAATTTATATTCACCGCTATTGACTTCAAAAATCACAAAGTTGCCAGTCGTATCATCCTGAACCGTCATCAGCACGGGTTTAGGAACCGGTCGAGGTTGAATTCTTTGCGCAAAGACTGAAAAACTGAAAAGCAAAATTGCAGACGCACAAATGATAACCAATCGTTTCATGTCACTACCTCCAAGGGGTTTCCTACACAGGCAGGTATAAAAGTTGTCAAACATCATCTACTACAAACGAAACCTTTGTAGGAGTAAGTTATTAGGTGGCGTTACAGGAGGGGGATACAATATTTCACTATTTCCTGAACCCTTTTCCGAATGAGCAATGAACGTGCCAAGAATTTGTGAGAAAAAATCACCACAAATAAAAATCTGAAGAACCCTTAAATGGCCAGCACCCGCGCCAGTTTGAAAAGGCGTGTATCTAAAACTTTTTGCGTCGAAGCGACTTGAGTTAATGAAGTGGCTTCAATCTTGCCGCCCACCAGGCCAAGCAAAATTCCCGAATTATTGTCGCCTAACTTTTCGATGGCCGCCGCGCCCAGCTCCGTGGCCAGCAATCTGTCAAAGGCGCCCGGCGCGCCGCCTCTTTGAACATGACCGAGACGAGTGAGGCGCAAATCGAACCCCAAACGCTCACGATGCTCTTTAAAATAGGTGGCCAGGGCTTCGGCGTTATAGGTTGCGCCTTCGGCAACGACAATAAGGGCGTGCGGTTTGCCGCGCGTGTAGGCGTTGCGAATTTCAACGGCTAACTCTTCCGGGTGAATCTCGGCTTCGGGAATAACGATGGCCTCCGCGCCTCCGGCAATTCCTGCCGCGAGCGCCAGGTAGCCCGATTTTCGCCCCATGGTTTCAACCAGAAAAGCGCGTTGATGCGACGACGCGGTGACTTTCAAACGATCAATCGCTTCAAGCGCAACATTGAGCGCCGTGTCCACGCCCAGGGTGATGTCCGCGCCATAGAGGTCGTTATCAATCGTTGAAGCCAGGCCGACGACTTGCACGCCAAGTTGCGAGAGATGATGGGCGCCCGTTTGTGAGCCGTTACCCCCGATAACAATCAGACTCGAAATCTCTCGGCTATGCAGACTCTTTAAAGCCCGTATGCGCCCCTCTTCGGTTTTAAATTCCTGACAGCGCGCGCTGCCTAAAATGGTTCCGCCTTTTTGGATGATGTTGCTGACATCGCGCGTTCCAAGTCGAATGAAATCTTCTTCGATTAACCCGGCAAACCCGCGCCGCGCGCCGAATACTTCATAGCCTTTATCAAGACCGGCGCGAACCACCGCGCGAATCGCCGCGTTCATGCCCGGCGCATCACCGCCGCTGGTTAAAACTGCAATGCGTTTCATCCGGCCTCCAAAGCCAGCTTGGCAAGGTTGGTTTTAAGCAGGTCGGCCGAATACTTTAAGTCTGCAAGCTCCTGTTGATTTAACTCGATGCGTAAGAATTTCTCTACCCCTGTCTGACCGACAACGCTCGGCAAACTTAAACAGACATCGCTGATGCCGTAATAATTATCTATGAGGCTGGAAACGCAGAGGATAGATTTTTGATTGTTCACAATGGCCTCAACAATACGCATCAATCCTGCGGCAATGCCGTAACAGGTTGCCCCTTTGCACTCGATAATCCGGGTCGCGGCATCGCGCGTTTTTCTGAACATATCATCAAGCGTTTTTTGGTCATAATGCAGGCCGTTGGTGAAGCAAAAATCGCTGAGCTGCATACCGGTAATATTGGCAAGTGACCAGAGCGGAACGGCGCGGTCGCCGGGTTCGCCAATAATGTAAGCGTGCACATTTTGCGGAGCGATATGGTAATACTGGCCCAGCGATTCGCGCAGCCGCGCGGTATCCCAAACCGTTCCTGACCCGATCACTCTTCGCCCCGGCCAACCGGAGATTTTGTAGGCCGTATAGGTCAGAATATCAACCGGATGGCTGGCAATAAGCAAGATGCCGTCCTGGTTATATCGAGTAATTTGCGGCACCACCTCTCGCAATACCTCTACATTGCGCTTCAATAAATCGCGCGGCGTGGCGCCTCTCTCGGCCGACACGCCGGCCGTAAGAACAATGATTGATGCCGAATTACAATCCTCGTAATCGCCCGCCCAAATTCGCGTTGAATGGGTAAACGATAGGCTCTGCGTGAGGTCTAGGGCTTCGCCTTCGGCTCTTGTTTTGTTTGCATCAATCAAAACAATTTCCGCAGCCAAGCCGCTTTGTAAAAGTGTATAAGCGAAGGTTGAACCGACACTGCCTGCTCCGACTATTGCAATGCGAACCGAGTGGTTGTGGTGATTCATCGGAGTTCTCACTTTTCTTCATAAACTATTCGTTCAGGCTGAGGGCAATCGTTGTGCCAGTCTATCAAACCCTATTTGTGTTGTTATGCGTGCGGCTTTGCTTAACCCTAGAGGAAAGTTACGCAACCGGCTGCGCGAAATCGCCCTAATCCACAAGGCCGGTCAACAGAAGGCGGCAAGTCTAGAAGGGGTTTCACGATAGGGGGTTGCCCTTGAACTGAAAGCGACTCGTCAACGCCTGGTTGCCGCGCCTCCTGAGATGAAGATTGCCAGAGCCGGTCGGATTACGGTTGGAGCGGAAACGAAGGCGGCCAGCCAAATGGTGAAACTCGCGGTGCCCGTAAAAGGTCACCGGTTAAGGGCCCTTGAAAAGCGGCGCGGCATCACCTCGGGAACGTCGAGGGTTGTTTTAGGCGGCCCCGGAAAGATGGAGGTGGTGATTGATGAGCTGGCAACCGAGGCGGTGAAAGTCAAACCGGACTGCATCCGACAAATCAACTGGCCGACGGCGCACAGCTTGAAAGCCGACAAGCCGGGAGCCCCAAAAATTCCCCCATTGGGTGGGAGAAAACGCGCTATAAGGAATGAGAGTTTACCTGTTTGTTACACGAATAAGGGTAATTGAGGCGCTTTTTACTGGCACAAGGTTTGCGACTATCAAGGTACTGATAAGCCGAGTTCGAGAATTAGAACTAGGTCTCTTGGTGGTTAATGGACGGTCTCAAGAAAGGAGAGTGTGCCATGAACGAAAAGATGAAAATATTGATTGCTTATGATGGATCGGAGTGTGCTGACAATGCGATTGAAGATATGCAACGCGCCGGCTTGCCCGCTGAAGCCGAGGCGTGGATTATCTGCGTCGAAGAGCAGTGGTTGCCCACGCCCCCCATGTCGAGCTATGAAATCATTGAACGGATGGTTTTGCCTGAAGGGGCGACCGCCATACAAATGGCTCCTGAAGCCGATTTCAAGGAAATTGCAAGCGAGGCGTATACCCTGGCCGTGCAGGCTGAGGAGAAAGTTCAAGAGCTCTTTCCAGGCTGGAATGTCAATCACAAATGCCCGACGGGTTCGCCGGCAACCGAGATTTTAAAGATTGCCGATGCCTGGAAACCCGACTTGATTGTTGTGGGTTCGCATGGACGTACGGCGCTTGGACGCTTCTTCTTTGGCAGCGTGTCGCACAAGATTGTTACCCAAGCGCAGGCAACGGTGCGCGTCTCTCGATGCGCCGCCTCGGATAAATATAACGAGGAAAAACTTCTCCTCGCAGTTGATGGCTCAATGGGCGCCGAAGCCGCCGTGAACATGGTGACCAGGCGGCAATTTCCTGCTGAAACCAAAGCCCGTGTGGTCATTGTTACAGACCCGCTGAAACCCTCGGTCGTGGGTCAGATTCTTCCGAAAGTTACGCGCTGGGTTGACGAGAGCAACCGCGAGGAACGCGATTGGGCGCGGGATACGGTGCGCCAACAGGCAGAGGTTTTAGCGAAGACCGGTTTACACACCACCTATGTTGTGCGAGAAGGCGACCCGCGCCGCGAAATCATTCGCGAGGCGGAAGATTGGCAAGCAACCACCATTTTCGTCGGTGCGCGCGGGTTGAATGCCCTTGATCGTTTCTTGCTCGGTAGCGTTTCGGCAGCCATTGCCCAACGCGCCGAATGTGCGGTCGAGATTGTGCGCTTAAAGGAATGACGTGTGAGGGTAGCGCAGTCTGCACCCTTTAGGTTAGCAGGCGGGCTATCTCTCCGTACCGCCTGCAGTAGCCAGCGGGTTTGAGTTTGAAGCGAGCGCTTATGAATATAATGTATGATTTGCGAGATGAAAAAATCGTCCGAAGAAAAAGCGCTCGCTTCATCTTCTGAAAAACCGCTTCCGTCTGTCCCCTTGCCTGCGAAGGCCACTTCGCAAGCCGATAGAGTATTGTCCAAAACCGGCTTTGCCAGTTTTCCTCATCGTGTCGAACATTTCTTCAAAGAGTTAGGGCCCGGATTGATTACCGGCGCGGCGGATGACGACCCGTCGGGAATCTCTACTTATTCGGTCACCGGCGCCGCCTTCGGTTATGCGCAACTCTGGACGGTCATCTTCTTTTTTCCGCTTATGGCCGCCGTGCAACTGATGTGCGCGCGACTTGGCCTGGTATCGGGACGCGGACTGGCTGGAGCCATTCGCGCGCGTTATCCGCGCCCCGTGCTGTGGTTCGCTTGCGCCCTGTTGCTGATTGCCAACACCATCAACATTGGCGCGGATTTGGGCGGCATGGCAGAAGCCATGCAAATGATGACCGGCGTGCGCGCAGTCATCTGGTTGCCGCTGTTTGCCACCCTGATTGTGGTGCTCTTGATTTATTTCAGCTACAAACGCATTGCGCAGGTTTTCAAATGGTTGACGCTGGTGCTCTTTGCCTATGTCATTGCCGCATTCTTTGCGCACGCCGATTGGGCCGCCATTTTCAAACACACCTTCATTCCGCACCTCGAATTCACGAAAGCCTATCTTGCTACTTTATTAGCGGTGCTTGGCACCACCATTTCACCCTATCTGTTTTTCTGGCAAGCCGCGCAAGAGGTTGAAGAAGAGCGCGCCCACGGCAGAAAAACTTTGAAAGAACGCCGCGGCGCAACCGCTGAAGAACTCAGCGAAGCCCGCGCCGATGTTTTAACCGGCATGGCTTTTGCCGGCGTCGTGATGTATTTCATCATTCTCACAACCGGAGCCACGCTCTATACCTCGGGGCAGCGCGACATTGAAACGGCGCGGCAAGCCGCCGAAGCCTTGCGCCCCTTGGCGGGCAACGCGGCTTATTTACTCTTTACGCTTGGACTGGTAGGCACAGGGATGCTCGGCGTGCCCGTGCTTGCCGGGTCTGGGGCTTATGCGATTGCCGAAGCGCGGCACTGGCGCGGCTCGCTCGATGACAAACCGAAGGTCGCGGCGAAATTTTATGCCGTGCTGGCGGTCGCTGTGTTGATAGGCCTGGGGTTAAATTATTTTGAAATGAATGCCGTGAAAATGTTATTCTGGGCGGCCGTCGTCAATGGCGTTCTGGCGCCGCCTTTAGTGGTTTTGGTTACGCTTTTGACGAGCGATAAAAAAGTGATGGGCGATAAGACCAGCCCCAAAATTTTACAGGTTTTAGGTTGGCTGGCGGCCATCATTATGACCTTAGCCAGTGTGGTTATGGTGATTCTCTAGCGGGTGGTTTCGCTTCCGGCGCATTCGCGTGCCAGGCTTTCAGTTCATCGCGTATTAAATTCAATACCGTAATCGTCACCGCCAAAACGATGGGGCCGACAAACAGACCGATAATGCCAAACTGTTGTACGCCGCCCAGCAACGCGAAAAAGAGGAGCAGGGTCGGGAGCTTGACCTGTTCGCTCATCACATATGGGCGGATGAAATTATCCGCTGTGCCAATGATGGCGGTCCCGAATATTAAGAGAAAAAGGCCTTTGCCAATATGGCCTGTGGCGATCAGCAAAATGGCGGCCGGTAACCACACAATTCCCGAACCCACCATCGGAATCATCGAAAACAAGGCCGTGACCACGCCCCACAAGATGGGCGAAGGTAACCCTAAAACGACAAACGCCAGGCTCGTGAGTAACCCTTGAGCCAGGGCGACGGCAAAGCTCCCATAGATGCTGGCGCTAATGGTGCGGCTGATGTCCGTAAACAGTCTTTCTACTTGTTCATGGGTGAGCGGCAAGGCCGCAGCCACTCGGCGGCGCGTGTGTTGGCCTTCGCGAAACAGAAAGAACACGGTAAAGAAGGCAATAACTGAATTGAGTATCAGAGAGGTCAGATTGCCGACTGCGCCTTTGGCAAAATTGACCAATAAGCCACTAATTTCCTGTATGCGACTCATCAACGCGTCGCGCAAATCGAATTCCGACAAATCTACAAATTTGCCGACCCAGGCTAAAGGGCGTTCCAGCGCGTGCAAGAGAAAAGGCGTCCAGCCGCCTTCTTCGATGCTGCGTTCGCTCAAGGATTTGTAGGTCTCGGTCAGTTCGCGGGTAATCGCTAGACCAATCAAAATTGCGGGAATAATGATGACCAGAATGACCAGCAGCGTCGAGACCAGGGCCGCCAGGTTGGCATTGCGGATGCGCTTGTGCACGCGAATGTGCACCGGATGAAAGGCGATAGCGAGCACAAGCGCAAAGAGGATTGGCTTCAAAAAAGGCTCGGCAATCTTGTAACTCAAATAAAGCGCAATCGCTGCCAAGCTAACCAGAAAAATAAGGCCAATCGTTTTTTTCGTCATCCGAGGCTCAGGCTTTCAAACATTTTTTCCCAATGCTGGTAACTATAACGCCAAGCAGCGTACCGGCGCCAAAAGCAATGGCTACTGAACGAAGCGGATGATGTTTGACCCGGTAAGCCGTCTCGTCTACAAAATCTTCCGCGGCGTTGTACCCGCGCTTGAAGACGCGGCGCGTTTCGCGTTTGGTATCTTCAATCGCATCGGTGACCGCCTGCGAAACCGCCGTTTTGATTCTTGTGGCTTCGTGTCCGAGATGGGCAACCTGACCCCCGGCCCGGACGGTTTTGGTAAAAAATCCATTCTTCTTCTCTTTGGGCCCTGCATAAGCGGGTTCTTCAAACACTATATTCTCTTGCATAAACAATTCCTCCTGAGAAACGATTATCCGTCTTACTACAGCAACCTCAGTGCCGTGTAAAAACCGATAGTTGAGAAGAAGAAACCCGCCTTTTGTGGGTAAAGTTGCCCGATGGCGTTGCGCGAAACTCCGCAACGCCACACGGTATGAGAATTGAAGTAAACAGTAAAAAGGCAAAGGTAAAAATTGAAAAGTGAAGCAGGACAATTGAACAATAAAAACCAGCCATCGGGAGCGCGAGCTTTTTCACTTTTGCCGTTTTACTGTTTACTTATTTCGGGGGAGGGGCGCGATGAATATCCAACCGCGTGAGGCTTCTGAAGGACCGGTGATTGAATTTCGCAATGTCTCGATAAGCTTTGATGAGAAGCCGGTGTTAACGAATTTGAGTTTTCAGCTTGAACGCAGTCAAATGCTGGTCGTCACCGGCAACTCAGCGTCAGGAAAATCGGTGATGCTCAGACTGGCAATCGGGCTTTTGCAGCCGGACGAAGGGCAAATCTTCATTAACGGGCAAGAGATTGAACGGCTCACGGAAGGCGCGCTTCTCGACCTGCGCAGTAAATCCATGGGCCTGGCTTTTCAGGAAGACACGCTGTTTACCGGATTGAATGTTTTCGATAATGCCGCCTATCGTCTGGTCGAACACCATTGGAAAGATGCGGAGGTGGACCGGGCGGTTTTTGAGATTCTGCGGTTCGTCGGTCTTGAAAACGACTGGGAAAAACTTCCCGAAGAACTCTCTATCGGGATGCGTCGCCGACTGGAACTGGCGCGCGCCCTGGTCGGCTGGCCACCGATTATGCTTTTGGATGAACCGACCTCCGGGTTAGACCCGATCAACGCCCGAATGATTTTGGATTTAATTATTCGCGCCCGTGATATTCATCACATCTCCTCGCTTTTTGTCAGTAAAGAACTGCATCAAA
>JBIOWC010000356.1:0-4510 GCA_044868105.1 Blastocatellia bacterium | reverse complement strand
TTCTCCTTATCGGCGGCTGAGGGTTGACCGCCGGATTGCGCAGTCGGAGCAGATGCGCCTTTTTGTCCGGAGATAGCCGCTTGAATCTGCTCAAGCGGCGGCACCGTGCCGTCGCCTGGATTCACCTGGAAATCAACCACCGACATTTGTGCCAGTCGGATACCGTTTTGATAGCTCCATTGGATGCCCGGGCCAGACACCACAACCAGAAAAGTTCCCTGCAGAGGCATACCGAGTCGAACATAATGACCCGATTTATCCGTCTTCACATCATAATGACCTTTTATATCTGTCCGGTATATATCTATTTTCGCGCCTTCGACGGGTTTCATTGTGCCATCCGCATTTTTCACTTTGACGGTGCCTTCAATCGGACCGGTCTGGGCCAAAGCCACTGCGCCAAGCACGCCAATCATTGCCGCGAGCAAACTGATTCTCTTCATAACCGAGTTAATCATTGTTTTAATATCCTCCCATTACAGCCCATCGGATTTCCGATGGTTGCTTAAAATTATTGCCGACATACGATGCCTCATCACCAGCACCCCGTTGGAAGTTTAAGCTTATCCGTGAAAATTTTTTTGCTGTCTCTGAAGCGCCACTGAAAGTTTCAGTTTATAAAACTGCCATGGCAGTGTCAACGCGACAAGCTTTCAGGTAATGGGTCAGATTGAAAATAGGGGGATGAAATTATTTATCGTTAAAAGAACTGCAACCTGTCGTCAGCGACAAGGTCATCTTCTGATGGGGCGGAAAAGACGGATTGCGGGCTATCCGCCTTTTCCGTCTAATCAGAAGATAACTTTTTACTTGTCCGGAGAGCACTGTTTACTGGTCGTTGGGCGAGACTTTACTTTTTTAGTGCCAATCGCTGGCCAACCTCTTTCATCCTGACCCACTACTTGCTTTCACCAGGCGAATGGGGACGATTAAAAATGGGACTTGATAAAAGGTCGCCGAAGGATGCAACCCATCACCTGCCGAAGGCCTGCTGGGCGAGCTTTGCGGCGCTTGGCATCTTGGCGTGAAATCACACCGGGTTCTCGCTAAAGATGCAACGAACCACCAAGCCCGCCAGGGGTTTTACGATGACCGCCTGAACACGAACTTCCCAGGCCTCACTTTTCATTGCACGCAGCGAATAGTCAACTGGGTGACCAGGTAAAATCAGACAGGCCGCAACCATTCCAGGTCGCGGCCTGTCATCAAGCGCCAGGGCGAGGCCGTTTCTTTTACCTGAGTTTCATCGCCGGGTCGCCGAGCAATATCCAGGTGCGACGAACGTCCAGGTCGTTAATCTGCGCTTTGGCTCGGTTGAGCGTTTCGCCAAGTCTTAAAGTGCGCCCATTTTCACCGAACATCAACCGGTAAAGCTCCCGGTTCAACTCGGCTTGCGTGCCCGGCTCGGTCATCGCGCTTGATGACCACACGGCGATGGCGCCGCCTTGCTCGGCCTTCATCAAAGCTTTCGCCAAGCTATCGAGCGCCGGGTCGTGTGAATAACCATTTAAACAGGTCATCATCACGAAAAACGATGGATGGGTATGATTTTCCAAGAGTCTGGCATCCTCACTCATCAGCAGATTGCCGCGCCATAAATCTACTGACCCGTGACCGGTGTAGTTGACGATTTTTTGCCCGCGATTGAGCGCTTCGATAAGCTGACTTCTGGCGGTTGCCGAATCCACGCGACCGCGATTGATCTCCGTGACCCGAAGGTTCGACGGTATCAAGCCTCGAAGTTCGGCGTTTGTTCCTTCGAAATTGAAGGTGTCGCTGAGGTCGGCTACGAGTAACATTTCTTCTGATGGACTGGCGACCTCATAGCTCATAATCTTCTCTACGATGGCCGCAGCTTCCACCGCTGTGCGCACCGGCAAACGCCCGACGGCAAGCTCCGGCAACCCGTCGTTATTAAAGTCCGCGAACCAGTCATCTGACGCGGTTTCCATTAGCCCAGTGTCAATTAGTTTTGCCGGCGCGATATCCCAGTCGCCAAATCCCAGATAATTCTTCGCATCATAGCTTGAATCCGCGCCAAGCAATATAAATCGTGGCGCGCTCTTCCAGTTGGCTTTGGCATACTGTAAGAACATTTTCACGGCTTGCGGCGATTTATTGCCAAAGCTGAATTCATCATAGATGTCTTCAATATCAACCAGCTCTGTCTTAATCCCCTGGCCGGCTCGCAATTGCGCCAGACGGTCAAAGGCTGCGAAGAAATCCCGGCGCGTAATAATCACCATCGCCGCCGCGTGCTGGGTGGCGCGCAGGTTCGACACTTGATTCGCCATCACCTGGCGCGGACTATCGGCCTGCTCGTCGGCGAGGGCGAGCAACTTCCTTTCACTCGTTCGGGGCGATGCAAAGGTTGCCAGGTAACTGCCCTTTTGCGGTTCGACCTTCGCAATAAGCTCTTCAACGGCGTCCGGGTCAGTCACGTCAAAGACCCGCACGGCGGGGCTTGTAAAGCCGTTCACCGTGACGGCCTGTCCGCCATTTGCCGTCAGTCGCAGGGCGTTATTGTCGGCAGCATATTTGTGCCAATAACTGATGCGAATATAATCCACCAGGCTGACATCACTGGCTCCGCCCTGCGCCGCGAGCCTCACGGTATTGTCGCCTTCTCTCAACAGTGACGGCGTGAGAGTGAACTTGCCAAGCCCTTGCCCCTGTCCGTCAAATTGCACTTCACCGGCAAACGAACCATTGACATAAGCCCACACGCGATGTGGTAAGCGGGTCACACCTTGCAGAGCAATTTCAACAGTTGCCGGCGCGGCGGTTGTCGTTTCAATGTTCGGCAGCGCCAGCGTTTGTTCAACCGGTTGGCCAGTGATGACGGCGCCGAAGAAGTTTTCGCGCTCGCCGTTGCGCAGCGCCGAGAAATAAACCGTGCGCTCTCTGCGTTCGACGGTCGAAAGGAAGCTGCTTGCAGCTGTCGCAAAGCCGCTGCCTTTAACCTCGGCCATGCGTCGCCCGTTTTGCGCGCCGATGACAAGCCAATAAACCCGCTCATCTGTTGATGGCGTATCCAGGCCAACGCCGTAAAACTCGACCGCCGCAACCTGCCCTTGCTGATCGGTCAGAACTTTAATCGGTACCGGTTGGCCATCGACGTAGAGTTGTAATCGTTCAGGGTCAGCTTTCGGGTCAAGCCCTGCGGCGAATAACGCCCCGCCGGTTATCCGATAAAAGCCCTCGTGTTTGACCGTGAGTTTTACGGCCGGTTGTCCGGCAAGCGTATTGATACTATTGACCGATTCAGATTTTGCGAGAGCCAGTTGAGCAGGGGTCTGTACGGGTCTGGTGAGAACGCTTGGAGTTTGACCGATGCGACTTAACAACGCCGCCTGGCTTCGAGCGGAAGCCGGGCCGCCGACCGATTCCACAAAGATGGGGCCGTGCCACTCGCTCTTGCCGTTGAGGTCTACCGATTCCAGCCAATATGAGGTGATGGCTTTGACAGGCGCCGGCCTGTCCCACCAGCCGTACGAACGACCGGCGCCGAACTTCACACCGGAACCGGCGACCAGCGCCGACCCGGCGATAATCTGCGAATTGACGGGTACGCGCTTGCCTGATTCCTCTCGGTAGATGTTGAAGCCGAGGTTGTCAACCTCCGAGCCAGTCTGCCACTCGATGAAGGTCCCGCCGTCGTAGCCGGTGGCGGCAAAAGTGTTCATCTCAACTGCTGTCGGCCCGCTCTGTTCACCTAAAGTCCAATCCGAAAAGCTGGTCACGCCATTAATCGTTCCGGTGTGGTTGGTCGTGTCAACGCAAGGAGCGGATGGACAAGCATTCGGAAAGGTGACGGGCACGCCGCCGGTGACGCGAATGATGCGGTAGTTCGCTTCATTGCCCATCACGTCGGTCTGCAGATAATTGAACACCAGATTCGCCGTGAGGTTACCCGTGCCCGTCAGCGTCCAGTACCTTTGCAGTGACGTGCTGGCGTTGACGTTCGGCTGAGGAGTTTGCGTGGCCACGACGGTCAGGTCGCCCGTTCCCGTCGTGATAGTCGTATTAACCGGTGAATAGCCGTTTGCGGTGCCAACATGATAAATGAACGAGCCGGCGCCACCAAAAGTCTTCTTTAAGTTGCCGATGACGTGACCGCTGGTTCGACCGGTTGTGCCTGCCGAAGCAACACTCAGAACATTAGCGCCGGTTGTGATATTACCGTTCGTCAAGGTGAGCGCCGCATTAACGGTCAGGTTACCACCGAGAGCAACGCCAGCCGCGTTGTTGGTTGTCAGGTTATTGTAGGTGGTAAATCCCGCAGGCAGAGTTTGCGCCGAAGTGCCGTTGAACTCGACTGTACTGCCGGTGAGGGTGTGCCCGCCCGCTGCACCGGTTGTAAAAGTGCCGGCTATTTTTACCGTGCCGCTCGACGGCAGCGTCTTGGTGAAATTACTAAATGTCAGGTTGCCGTAGTTGGCGGCAAGTATGGCCTGGCCGTTAGAGCCCTGGTTGTAGTTGACCGTGCCGCCGGCATTGCTGGTCAGGC
>JBIOWC010000355.1:0-5280 GCA_044868105.1 Blastocatellia bacterium | reverse complement strand
ACCGTGAATGTTCGCTCAACCCCCAAGCCGCTGAAATGGCCGTTACAATCTTCAGCATCCAGAGCCTGATAGATGGCTCCGTTGAATTGACTGAATGCACCCCGAATAAGGTATGCGAGTACGTTGGCGTGACTCGTATCGCTGACTTTGTAGGCGGTAATCTCGTGTCCCATCTTTGCTCCTATTCGCCAGCCCTATGACCAGCTCGGTTGGTGAACGCGCCGGCCTGGCGGCATCCGCTTGGCGTATGGTCAAGCCTTGACATCTGCCATCAGGCCTAACGCTGCGGTTGACCGGGCCGCCGAGCAGCACAACGAGTAACCAAGTGAACACCGTTGCGGCGGCTCCGGTGCAGGTCGAGCGTTAGGCGCGCTTTCTTTTTGTCTTAGCTTGTTCATGACACGTCGAAGGGCCTGCTATGGTTCATTTGATCTTTATCTTACGAAGTAAAAACTGCTTCGTAAGAACATCTTTATGGTATCGGTTAATATGAACTATTTCACTTCGGTACTGCCCTTTCTTGTCTTTAAGTCTAAACCCGATACCTTGGCGCAACGCTTTAATAAACTCCGGTTCATATTGTGGGAACAGGTTTTTCAACTCTCTAAGTAACTGAGTCCGAAACTGTGGTGTCTCTATTCGGCGCATCATTTCCTCAAGCCTAACGCCCGTGTTGACCGCGCCGAAACTCACTGGCATCCCCGCGAAACACCAGAATCGGCTGCGGTCGAATGTAGAGTAAGGCACGGCTTGTCTACCTGATTGCTGAGGTCAATTGTCTCCACATCGAAAAACCAATCCTTAACCACTCTTCCAACTTTCACCAGCAATTTTCCACTTCCCCTTTTCAAGTTTCATCTTTATTGTACCAACGGCTTTACTGCCTCGCCTGCTACCTTCTACCGTAATCTCAGCGCTATCGCCGTGAATGTTCACTTTGCTCATCGTTAATTCGACCGGGCTTTCCATTTTCTTAAACCCTTGTGCCGATTCCAATGACTCTGAACTCCGGTATGCCTCTGGCAGCGATTCCGATATATATTGTTTAAGTTCTTCATAATTACCCGTCATGATTACTTTGTGGTACGCAGCAAAAACCTTACCGGGTTCTGTATTGATGCCATTGCCGATAACTTTTACGGCAGCAGGATCAAATGGCGCATTCACCCGGAGTTTAAACTTGACATTATAGGTATAGGATTTCTTATTCCATACTTCAGTTTTACGGCTCATGAACCGGCCTGCCACCATCTTTTCATCAAAGTTTTCAAACTCCAGTGTGTCTAAATCGTTAATAATCCAAGCTGCCGAGGTGATCGTCTCATGAAAACCAGCGGCCTCCAGCAGTTTCTGCGTACGTTTTTTGATTTGTAGCCTGAACCCACGCAGACTTTTTTTCTTTATGACATTTAGTGTATTTGTGTCATCGGCTTCATCGGCTGTTATTGGCTTATCCGTCAGAAATATGAAGATACCGTCTCCATAATCAATGACATACCCATAGTTGAGTGGTGTCGCTTTCTCGTCAACAGTCAGCGCGCCACTTACGGTATTCTGGTCAGTTTGAATGCGTCTTTGCGGGGTGTAGACAGGGAACATAAGAGAAAGCAAAATAGCCAAAAGCGTCAAATGCATGAGTGATCTCCTTGTGTGTAAAAAGGCGCGAGGCGATTTCACAGAACGGCTCCATTTCAATCAAGCCTTGAAGTCGCACTCTGAACCACTTCGCCAATAGCTGTGAAACCAACTCCTGCTGCCATCCTGTGTTCGGCATCTTCTTTTGCCTAATGCCCCGCGTAACCGGGCGCGAAAAACCGTGGATGCCTGAGAGCCGTTGGGCTCGCGCTCCGGTCCAATCGCTGGTTAGGCTTCCTCTTTACACCTGGGCTTAGAATTCTTTCCGCTTGGCATCGCTCTTATGCTCCTGCTTCAGCCTCTCAAAGTACATCAAGAAATCTCCACTCGGAACGAATATAGTTTGTATAAACCCGCCTGGCATATCCCCAATCGCATTCCCATGAATGTAGTAGGGCACTGAACTCACCCCATCATCGACATATAGCAAATGTCCATATCCAGATTTCAGCATTGTCCTATAATGCCCACGCTGAACAAACTTCTTTAACTCTGCGACTTCCGTTGGGTCTTTTATTTCAATCTCCCATTGGCTAGCCAGTTCGGAAATCCTGAACGATTTTGCATTCTCCCAATTGAGGGAGTGAATTGGCAGAGCGCGGATGATCAGTGCCCCTGCAATTAGCGTAATGAGGGTGAGACAGATGATTATTGGCAGCCTTGGATTAGGAACGGAGAATAATTTGCCCAAAAGCACACCGAGCGCGATCAGCCAACCGACCCAGAATACAGTGACATCGTAAGCGAAAATAGCGATGGCCAAGCCAGCGGCTAAAATCCCCACAATTGCAAGCAAGTACATTTTCATAACGATTCTAATGCACAACTCTCTTGAGGAGGCCTGCTATGAGAATAAGCGTACAAATTGTTGAATCCATTGAAGCTGCTTATTCTCATCGTTCGTGGCGAAGCGCACGCTTCATGATGGCTAACGCGCCGGGTCAACCGGCGCGCGCCAGGCACTGGCTCAACGTTAAGAAATGCACTTCGCGCGCTCGGGTCGTACCGATTGTTGGGCGGCGCACCAGACCTATCTATGGGCTTCCGCATAACGCTTGAATGCCTCCATATGCCGGCGATGTGTGTTTTTTATTGATCTCCGCGCCAGCAATCCAAATAACTTATCGAACAAGCCTTTGAAGCAGAATATCTCTTCAGAGATTAGTTGTGTTTTTGTTGAGGACAAGGCGACAAACGTTCCTTTCACTGAGACACTGACGTTTGACGCATCAAGTCTCAACCGGAATTCGGTCGGAAGATTTCTGGCGACCACTGTCGCGATAAAGACCATCTTTCCCTCCTTTGGAATAAGACGGTATTTCGATTCAGGCATACCGGGCTCACCGCTTACGGGCTCATATCTTTCCAGATCATCCATCCACTTTGTATTGTTTTCAGGATCGGCAAAAAGCTCAGCGAGCCTTGCTTGCGGCACATCAATTTCGAGTTTTATAAGACTCTTCATTAGTGTTCATCCACTTCTGCGAAATTACCTGAGCCGTCCAAGGCCGGAGTTGATCGCGCCGCGAGAGGGGCGATCAATCGCAAGTGGCGAACCCATTTGAAATGCGCCTATGTGGCTGCGGTCGAATGATTGGTTAGACGGCGAGTCGTCGAAGTGATTGCTTTGCTCCAGCGTGCCCCTGCGTTGCTGCTCTCTCAAACCAGTATTGTGCCCAGCGCCTTGACCGCTTCACTCCATCCCCGTCTTCATAGCACAACCCAAGATTGTATTGCGCCCGCGCATCTCCTTGTTGCGCGGCTAGACGGTACCAGTAAACAGCCGCCTCGTAATCCCTCTCTCCGCCTATGCCCTCATGATACAGATAGCCAAGATCTGTCTGTGCTTCCATCTCCCAAGCCATGGCAGCCTGATAAAACCACCACCTCGATGCCTCCCCGTTCTGGCGGATGCCTTGCCCTTCACGATAACAAAAGCCGAGATTATATTGTGCTGTAGAATGACCTTGATCAGCTGCTCGCCGATACCATCGCACAGCCGAGCGGGTATCGCGGGCTACTCCCAGCCCCTGATCGTAACAGACCCCGACATAGAACTGCGCGCGCGCATGTCCTTTCCTGGCAGCTTGCTTCCAAAGGGATACGACCTGATGCCAGTCAGTGGGTCTCGGTCGTTGCCGACCATACGCGAAGCGGTATCCGAGACGAAAGAGTGCATCAGGATCGCCTTGCTCAGCGCGGTTTTTTAGTACTTTAGTAGATTCCATCTCTTGCACTCCGTGCTTAGGAGACGTCTAACGCTGCGGTTGACCGGGCGGCAATCAACCTTGGATGATAAAAGCAACCCTGGATGCCGCTCCGGTTGAATGAGTTGTTAAGCGCGCGCACCCAATATCAGAATACATTCTTCAACTCTCTCTTCACCTATATTGGAAAAATTCTTCTCCTCATCAATAATTATGAACCCACATTTTTCCAACACTCGAATAGAGGCATAGTTGTGTTTTGCTACATAGGCATACAGAGGGCGCACTTTTATCTGTAGGAGAAATATTGACAGTGCCTCAGTAGCAATACCCTTACCCCAAAATTCTTTTCCTATCCAGTATCCTATCTCTTGTTTACCAGACTGTTGCCAACTCCCGATATGGCCAGCTACTTGCTCATTAAAGAGTATTGTCTTTTTGATTTTAGTCGCGTCGCTCAAAAGCTTCTTCCAATGTGCCATGAACGCATCGCTATCCCTGGAGGGGAAGGCTGCCATATAGCTAGCATCTGGATCAAGTTGCTGTTGGAAAAATATAGGAAGATCGTCTTCTATTACATCCCGCAGTTGAACATCTGGTATCATAGGATACTCTCTCGTATTTTAATTACACATCTTACCGCAACATTCTCCAACGCTACTAACTAGCGTGCCTAACGACGGAGATCAGCGGGCGCGAAAAACCGTGGATGCCTGAGAGCCGTTGGGCTCGCGCTCCGGTCCAATTGCTGGTTAGACGCGCAGTCATTTTCGACAGGTTTTTCCTTCCCATCGTATCTTTGCGTACCTCTCTTTGTCATCTCCACCGTTACGTAATATGGTGACTCGTTCGTAGGTGGACATACTTCCAAAACAGTTATTCGAAGGCAAACAGACAATATTGAGAAAAGTTCCCATTATGAGTTTTCCACGCTGGTTCTTTGGCACTAGTTCATCGATTATCTCGGTGAGCGTAGTCGATTGCATCGTCTCTGTGGTCGGAGAGTTTAAATTCAATGTGAGTTGTTGGGGGTGGATTATCATTTCGCATATATCTCCAGTCTCGTCATAGTTGATGGTCAAAAATACACCTGGTCGGATAGTAAGTGTTTCTGAGATGGGTGAGCCATATTTCTTGTGGAGTTCTTCTTGGGATTGAGCGTTAACACTGATGCAGATAAGCAAAATGGCAAACAAAGCTTTCATAAGATATCCTCCGATTCTGTAAAACGGCCAGGCACGGGCAAGCGTCTAACGATTCGCATCAGCGGGCGCGCGAGCCGCACTCGCCGGATCATACGAAACTCGCTTCGCGGCCTCCGTTGCATGCGTTTTATAGGTCTTCAGGGCCATTTCCTCTGGTTGGCTTCGACAAGGAAAGATAAGTGTCGTAAGGTGGCCCGAGGAGATGGAACAAGCGCGGGTGTGACGAATCTGCA
>JBIOWC010000354.1:0-6794 GCA_044868105.1 Blastocatellia bacterium | reverse complement strand
GCAGACCCATCTCAAACGCGAAACCGAACGCCTGTCGAACAAACACAAAGTCAAATTTGTCTTAACCGGAAAATCGAGCGAAGTGACGACAAGCCGGCTGGCGCGTCTGGACTTGCGGTTTTTCGGCGAGGCGGCGGCCAAGGTGGTGTGCGGCGATTTGACCACCGGCGCGATCTATTACACGGATGGCGCGCACATTATTTCAAACAGTTCATTCAACATCCTTGAGCGCATCAAAGCCGAAGGGACATTTCACGAATTCGGGTTCGTCAATGCGGCAACCGAAATTTGGTTTGGCGATATCGTGCCCCACTCAGAAGACATCGGGCGCTTGATTTCTCAGGCTTTTTATCAATCAAATTGCGCCGAGCTGGTCTTCTGCCCGGAATTTACGCTGTGCTCGAATTGCAATGCGACGGTGCGGGGTCTAAGAACCGCTTGCCCGGAGTGTGAATCGGAACGCGTTGCCGGACTGGCCTATGCCGGAGACCGTTACGGCGTCACCTCATCCTGGGATGCCGGGCGATTGGCGGAACTCAAAGACCGTCGGCGCATAGACCCTGCAGAGATATAGTTGCGCGGTCCAGCGCAAAAAGTTGAGGTTCAGCACCAGCGGACCGTAAATAATTAAAAAGCGGTTCGGACGACTTTTTATTTTTCTATGCCATCAGGTCGCACACACGACAAAATCACCTTCTTGCTGGTGCTGCCAACCGCCGCCGCAACCTACTACTTCACACGCGATTGGGTCATGACGACGATTGTCACGGCAGGCATGTTATTTGGCGGGTTGATGTTCGGGCCCGACCTGGATACGCAAAGCGTTCATTATACGCGATGGGGACCCTTGAGATTCATCTGGTGGCCCTACAAAGTGGCGCTCGCGCATCGGTCAAGATTTTCGCACGGCATTCTCTTTGGCACGATTATTCGCATCATCTATTTTTTAATCATTGTCACATTGCTTTTAGCCATCAGTCTTTATGTGCGCGATTGGTATGCGCAGGACACTTCGTCAAGTGTCACGCAAATGCATGATGCTTTTTCGCGAGTCGTGGAAATCATTAAACCTATCAAACATGAATATCTGATTGCCGCCTTCGCAGGCTTATGGGTGGGCGCGGCAAGCCACACGGCCTCGGATGTTCTCGGTTCGTTTTTTAAAAGTGTGAAGCGCTCGCTTTGAAGGTATACAGAATATACGCCGCCTGGGAGCGCCGGTACCCCACAGGCTTTTGCGCGAAAATACGCAAGCCGAGATTTTCCAAGCAACTTTAATTCGAAATTGCCGATTAGTCCGGTCGATGAAAATTATCCAGCAAGATAATATCGTGATTGCAAAAATCTTCCTTCGCGTAAATGAGCCAGTTCCCGTCGGGCGAAATATTAAGTCCGGGATGTTGCCCGGGGTCTTCATTAAGCGCAATGACCTCGCTCACCTTTCCGGTCGTAATATTCAATAATTTTATGGCCGGGCGTGAGCTAAGCTGATTGATGATGTCGTACCTATGGATAAAATAGATTCCTTCCTTGGCAACAAACCAATCACCAAAAGATTCAAGCTGCGGCAGGTTGTAAACCAGACTCTCCGGTCCGCCTTCGACCGGCAGGCGAAAAATGCCGATCGTATTGAAGCCATATTTATTGTAATAGAGAAAATGCCCGTCGGGCGATTCCATAGCTTCATAACCGCCGCTTGTGGTCACGCGAATCGGTTCCCCACCAGCCGCCGGGCATTTCCATACTTGCCAGGCCCCGTCTCGGTCAGAACCAAAATAAATCCACTTCCCGTCCTTTGACCAATTCGGGGCCACACAATTGAATGTCCCATCGCTCAAACGACGCGGCGGCGAACCATCCAGAGAGATGGCGTACAAATCAGCTTGTCCATGTAAACGACAAACAAAAGCCACCTGTTGCCCGTCGGGTGACGCGCAAGGGTTAATGGCTATCGAACTGCCGAACGAGGTCAATTGCTGCGGGTTTGACCCATCGCTATCGGCGACCCATATTTCGTAGCTCCCTGTGCGGTTGGACTCAAAGACCAGGCGTTTGCCATCTGCAAAGAGTTTCGGATTGCGGTCCACCCGACTTGAAGCAATTCCTTTAAGCAGAACCGCCGGGTGTGATTTTGTATTTCTCAATTCGATTTTATAGATGTTTTTATCGGCTAATATCTGGGTGTAGGCCAGGCGATCCCCTTGCCGCGAGATGGACGGATCAAGCGCATTTTCCAGGCCGACGCTCATGGGATGAAGTTCGCCGCCCGAAGCTGAAATTCTCCACAGATTGAAACTTCCCGTGCGATTCGATGAGAGGATTAAATCTTTGCCATCCGCCGTCCAGTCAAAACCGATGATCCGCCGGTTATCAAAGGTCAACTGTTTTAGTTCCCCCCCATTCACGGCTTCAAGATATAACTCGCTCGTGAGCATGTCCCCGCTCTGTCGGACGAAGGCAAGGTAATGGCTATCCGGGGAGAAGGCTGGCGTGGTGTCTCCGAATATACCGGCGGGTGGCGAAGTCAATCTTCGCAGGTCGAAGGTTTCGACAGCGATCAGCAGGATACTATAAGGCTCGCCCGGTGAACTTTTATCTGGAAAGGCAATGAGTTTCCCATCCATTGACCAGCTCAGGCCGATCGCCCTGGGGGTTGTATGCAGCTTGCGCTCGGTTCCGCCCAAAGCGGGTATGATAAAGACCCCGCTCTTCGTTTCATCTTTTGCCTGACGTGCAAAAGCGATAAATCGCCCGTCAGGCGACCAGGCTATCGAGCCATTGCGACATTCCTTGGTATAAGTGAGTTGAACCGGTGCTCCAGCATCAACCTGTTTAACATAGATGTTAATGTCCGAGCCGCCACTGCCACCCGTCCACGCGAAGGCGATGAGCCTGCCGTCGGGCGAAAGTGCCGGGTCGAATTCATCATCAGGAAAAGTGGTTAGCGAAACCATCGTCATCGGCGGCAATGTTGGTTTAGCTTCCAGGCGAAACCACAACATCCAAACTCCGCCACCAATCAGGAGCGCCAGCCCGACCATGACCGGCAAGATAATCCTTGCCCGCCACTTTGAATTTATTTCTTCGCCTTCACCTCCCAATCTGCCTTGCGGTATCACCTCAGTGGTTTTAACCAGGGTGGCCGGCGCAGGAAACTCTTGCTCCTCTTCAATGATGATGTGAGAACGGGTATGTTCAGTGACCAGAATATCGCCCATCTCATCCTGCACTTCATTGACATTCGCCACAAAGCGGTAACCGCGACGCGGAATGGTTTCAATAAACTTCGCACCATTTTTCTCTTCACCCAGGGCTTTTCTGAGTGCGAAGATATGATGCGAGAGGTTGGCTTCCTCGACAAAGCTATCGGGCCAGATTTGCTTCATCAATTCGTCTTTGCTGAGGACGTGGCTGGCATTTTCTACGAGCATCAAAAGCAGGTCGAAGGCTTTTGGCGTAAGTGGGATGACATCGTTACCACGCAACAGCACGCGGTCACCAGAATCTATGCGGAACCCGCCGAATTCGTAAAAGTGCTTTGTTTTGACGCGCATAAGCGCCTCCGAGAACTCATCAAGAACTCATAAAGAAAAAATAGAGAACTCCTAAAGGACTTCAAGGACGCCCGCAAGGTAAGGTCTGCCGCGTGGTAGAGGATGAAAGAAGTTGTTCAGCAGTCCTAAACCGCCGCCAAAGTTTATAGCAAGGTGTTGAGGCTCGCAACAAGGGCGCGGTTGGCAGGAAGCGAAATATGATGCAGCGGATGAATACAGCATGAAACGAAAAACCGAAATTACTATCGAAACCGAGCGCGTCCTGGTTATCAGCAGACGCAACACTTCGGCGCTCGCCTGGTGTTCCGATTGCGGCAGTCGCGGGCAGATGATTACCCCGGAAGCCGCTGCGAAGATGGTCGGGTTGAGCACGCGCGCCGTTTACCGGTTAATTGAAACCAAAGAACTGCATTTTATCGAGACCAGCGACAACCGTTTATGGATTTGCCTCAATTCGCTGAAGCATCTGATAGAAGCGACAAACCAGGCAATCACCGCCCCACCTGATTGAAGTTGTGAATAGGTATCGAATCAAATTTCCACATCGGAGGGTAAAGGAATGAAATCACTAAATGAATTAACTTTAAAGAGATGGTTTTATCGCACAATTATCACATCCACATTATTGTTAGTCGCGCTTCAAGCGCCGGAGATCTACGCGCAATCGGTTGACCGCGATAACCCGACGCCGCTCACCGCCAATGAAGTGCGCGGCTTAGGCACAGGCAAAGATGTTCAATACTATTACACCTTCCTCGCCGGGCCGGGCGAAGTGGTGCTCACAACCGATGCCGCTGCGAAATCCGGGTCAACCTTCTTTGAGGTCGAGGTTTTCAATATGGATGCCGAACAGCTAACCGTCATTCGTTATGGCCCCACGAGAACCCCTGAACGCAAAGTACAACGCTTTCAAATCGCCCAGCAACAACCCGTCCTGCTGCGCATCAATCTCGACACCAGCGCCGGCCAGTATATGGTCAGGGTCGGCGGCGCTGTGCAACTCGACAGCGCGGCAACCCTCTCGCCTACGCCGGTTGCAACAGAGACGGTTTCGGCATCCTCGGTTCCCCTGGTTGACGCTTCATCCGCTGTCACGTCTACAACCGAAAGCGCCTCGACGGGGGCAACCGGCGAAACCGTAAACCCTACTAACCCCACTGCCGAGAGCGCCGCAGCAACTTCGGCCACAGCTTCAAAATTCCAAAAATTCTGGATGCGACTGGGCGCCGCCAGCGAGTTATTAGGGCTGGCGAAAATCGGCAAACTTAAAATCGAGATGAAAGACGGCACCTCACAGGAAATCGGTCTGATGAAGGTGAAAAAGATCTTTGCCCCGAAGGGCGCTGACCCCTCGGGCGCAGAACCAGGCAATGAGAGCTGGCAGCGCCTGTGGATGAAGCTCGGCAATGCCGGTGAACTCACCAACCTTGCCAGCGCAGGCTCGATGCGGCTCGAATTGCAAGACGGAACGACTCAACAATTCGATCTGGCGAAGGTCAAAAAGGTCTCTCTCAAAAAATAAGCCCTGCGAAGCCAACATAGAATTTCCCGGTTGAATGAAATCAAGGGCGGGTACGAATTCAGCGGATATTCTTCAATCAGGCTTCAAGATTCAAATCATTTACCGACTGCCGCTAGGCCCGTACCTCTTTTTTCACGCCGCGCCAGGCAGCCGAGAAAACCCCTAAAACATAAAGGAGAGTGTAATGAAAGGCAGACTTTATTCACGGTTGATTTTATTCGTTTCTCTGTTAGCGATAATCGGCGCAGCAAATTTGACGGCCGAGGCGCAGGATGTTCAGGGTCCTCCGAAAGCAGGTAAAGTGCCGGGTCCCATCGTCAAGGCGCCGAAAACAGCAACCATCATCGTTCCGAAGTTGCGGCTGAGAGGCGCCGAACCTTTCCATATTGGAGGCAGCGACCCGAAAGATTTACACAAAATTATCTTCACCTTTTCGAACTGGGATACCTTCCCGGCCCAGTGGTTCCAACCCGCGCCCGAGTCGCCCAATCTGCCGCCCAACCCTTGCCGGCAAACCTACACGCCAACGCGAATGTTTCTCATCCTGCACTCCGAAGACGGGAAGTTGAAGCGCTGCGCGTCACTGACCTCAAAAGAAGATTTTTATTTCCTCCTGGAAAAAGATAAGCCTATTCCGCCGTTTGTCTATGTAGAGGTGACTGACCGAACCAACGGCATGAAATTCAAATCAACCCTGGTGTCGCCATCCAGCGGTCAAATCAAGTAAAGGGATTTGTCCAATAAGCTAAACCAGATGGCTTGCGATGACCAGCCATTCAGCCCCTGCGGAGGAATCAACAACCATGAAACGAATATTTATTTTTAATCTGCTGCTCTTGCTTATGGCCTTTGCCACAACCGGAATCGCCATTCAAGCGGTTCACTTGAAGGCGACCGCATCAACAGTTATTCAGCTTGCCAAAACGGTGCCGCTTTATCGCTATCAGAGCCGGCGAGGGTATTACCTGTACACCACAAGTTCAAAGTTGCCTCAAGGTCTAAGTGATGGCCCCTGGGAAAGCGAAGGCATCGCCTGTCACGTTGCCAGTATGCCGCACCAGATAAAACCTATCTACTCACTCACGAAATCCGACGACCGGGGCATCCGCTTCTTTTTGACGGATAAGTTCGCCGAGGTCGAAAGCGCCCAGCAGAGCGGGTGGGCCTATCAGCAAGGCGCGGCTTTCTATGTCGCGACCACTCAACTGCCAGGCTCTGTGCCGCTCTACAGGCTCTATAAACCGGTGACCGCGCCGCCGAAAAAAGATTTGCTCGAAAAGATTGGCGATTTAGTAGCCGGAGAAAAATTCAGAGCCGCGCCGGGTCTCGAAGACGCGCATTTTTATACGGCACACGATAACGAAAAGGAGGCCGCGCAAAGCGCCGGATACCGCTATGAAGGAGTTATCGGATATGTGTGGCTTTCGCCGCAACCGCCGCCTGCGGCTTTACTTCCCGATGTGCTCGTCAAAAGCGCCGAGGCCGAAGATACCCTGGTCACCGTCATCCTGCAAAATCAGGGGAAAGCCAACACCGGCGGTGCGAAATATGATGTCACGCTGTTGGTCTTCGATAGCCATGACAAATTGCTTTACAAACTCACCCGGCCGGCACCCGGGCTCTCACCGAATCAAATGAATCAGGTGAAGATTGACACCGGCGGCCGGACGCTGTCCGGCAAACATTATCAGGTCAAAGTAGACGAAGCGAATACCCTG
>JBIOWC010000353.1:0-8649 GCA_044868105.1 Blastocatellia bacterium | reverse complement strand
CACCTGACAAGATTCTTTCTTGGTCTCACGGCGAGGTCACCAAGCCAGAGACCATCAACTACCGCACCTTCAAGCCGGAACGTGACGGCTTGTTCTGCGCTAAAATTTTCGGCCCGGTTACCGACTGGGAATGTCTTTGCGGTAAGTATAAACGCATGAAACATCGCGGTGTGGTGTGCGACAAATGCGGCGTGGAAGTGACCCAATCGAAAGTCCGCCGCGAACGCCTCGGACATATCAAACTCGCCAGCCCTTGTTCACACGTCTGGTTTTTCAAAGGGCTGCCGTCACGCATCGGCCACTTACTCGACATCCCGTTGCGCGAACTCGAAAAGGTTCTCTACTTTGAATCCTATATCGTCATTGATCCGGGCGATGTCTCGGATATTGATGAGCGCGAGTTAATCACCGAAGAGCGTTATCGCGAACTCATGAGTCAATACGCCGGACGCTTTTCGGCAAAGATGGGCGCTGAAGCCATCAAAGAATTACTCAAGAGCGTTGATGTTGACGAACTGGCGACCGAACTTCGTCAGCGCATGAAAGAAGAGACGTCGCAACAGAAGAAACTGAAATTCTCGAAACGCTTGAAAGTCGTTGACGCTTTCCGTCGTTCGGGCAATCGTCCGGACTGGATGATTTTAGATGTCATTCCGGTTATCCCGCCCGAACTGCGCCCTCTGGTTCCGCTCGATGGCGGACGGTTTGCGACTTCGGACTTAAACGACCTCTATCGTCGCGTGATCAACCGCAACAACCGCTTGAATAAATTGATTGAACTCAAAGCGCCCGAAGTCATCGTGCGCAATGAAAAGCGCATGTTGCAGGAAGCGGTTGATGCGCTTTTTGACAACGGTCGCCGCGGTCGCGTGCTGCGCGGCGCCAATAATCGCCCGCTTAAATCCTTGTCCGACACGCTCAAAGGTAAACAGGGACGCTTCCGCCAGAACCTGCTTGGCAAGCGGGTTGACTATTCGGGCCGCTCGGTCATCGTCGTCGGTCCGGAACTGAAACTCCATCAATGCGGTTTGCCGAAGAAGATGGCGCTTGAACTCTTCAAACCGTTCATCTACAACCAGCTCGAAAAACGCCAATACGCGGCGACCATTAAACAGGCCAAAGAGATGGTCGAGCGTCAAGACGCGGTGGTCTGGGACATCCTCGAAGAAGTCATTCGCGAACATCCGATTCTCTTAAACCGCGCGCCAACCTTGCACCGTTTGGGTATTCAAGCTTTCGAGCCGGTGTTGGTCGAGGGCAAAGCCATCAAGATTCACCCGCTCGTCTGTACGGCTTTTAACGCTGACTTTGACGGCGACCAGATGGCTGTGCACATTCCGCTATCGCCGGAAGCGCAGATTGAAGCGAGCGTATTGATGTTGGCCTCGAATAACATTCTGTCGCCGGCGCACGGACAACCGATTGCCGTGCCGACGCAAGACATTGTGCTCGGCTGTTTCTATCTGACCAAAGCCAATCCGAATGACCAGTTCGCGGGTCGCAAATTCGCTTCCGCCGAAGAGGTCTTATTCGCTTTGGATGCCGGCGAACTCAGTACGCAAACGCCCATCAAGATGATGTACAGCGGCGATTTGATTGACCTCGAACACGAGCGCGACGATCAAGACCTGCTCAAAGCGACGGTTCGTAACGTCACGGCTCGGGTCATTGATACAACCGTTGGACGCGTGATTTTGAATGATGTGCTGCCCGATGCCATGCCTTATATCAACGGCACCATGAAGAAAAAAGGCCTGGGCTCTATGGTCAACTACTGTCACCTGCGACTCGGTCATGCCGAGACCGTGCAGATGCTCGACAAAGTAAAAGAGCTTGGCTTCCTCTATGCTACCAAAGCCGGCATCTCTATCGGGATTGATGATTTGGTCACCCCGCCTAAGAAAGTAGATTTAGTACAGGGTGCCGATAAACTGGTCATTGATGTCGAACGTCAATACGAAGAAGGCATCATCACCAAAGGTGAACGCTACAACAAGATTATCGCCATCTGGTCGGATGTCACCGAAAAAGTTGCCGACGCAATGTTCAAAGAGATGGACCATAAAGAAGAGACTTCGGGCGAAATGAATCCGATTTTGATTATGGCGGATTCCGGGGCTCGCGGTTCCAAACAACAGATTCGTCAGCTCGCTGGCATGCGCGGATTGATGGCCAAGCCGTCGGGCGAAATCATCGAATCGCCCATCAAAGCCAACTTCCGCGAAGGCTTGAACGTGTTGCAATACTTCATCTCGACACACGGCGCCCGTAAGGGTCTCGCTGACACGGCGCTCAAGACGGCCGACTCCGGTTATCTCACGCGTCGTCTGGTTGACGTCGCGCAGGACGTGATTATCAGCGAAGACGATTGCGGAACGTCGCGCGGCATCTGGGCCACGGCAATTGTTGAAGGCGGCGAGGAGATCGAATCTCTGCGCGACCGCATTATTGGTCGCGTCGCCCTGGAAGACGTGCTCGACCCGATTACCGATGAAGCGATTGTTGAAGCCAACGAGGAGATCACCGAAGACCTCGCCACGCAGATTCAAAACGCCGGGGGTATTGAACGCGTTCGCATTCGTTCGGTGCTCACCTGCGAATCGCGACGCGGCTGCTGCATTGCCTGTTACGGCCGAAACCTGGCGACCGGCAAACTGGTTGAACTCGGTGAAGCGGTCGGCGTCATTGCCGCCCAATCCATCGGTGAACCCGGTACACAGCTCACCATGAGAACCTTCCACATCGGTGGGGTCGCCGGTGGCGTCAGCGAAGTAACCAAACACGAAGCCCGCGTTTCCGGTACGGTGAAGTTTGAGGAACTCCGTCACGTTCGCAATCGTGAAGGCGATCTCGTTGCCATGAACCGCAACGGTTCGATTCTCTTGATTGACGAACGCGGACGCGAAGTGGCGCGCTATCAAATCGTTTATGGCGCGACGCTCAAAGTCACCGACGGACAGCACGTCGAAGAAGGTCAGGAACTGGCTGAGTGGGATCCTTACACTTTCGCCATTCTTACCGAACAGGAAGGCACGATTCACTTCAAAGATTTGATAGAAGGCGTGACCGTCAAAGAAGAGGTTGACGAAGTCACCGGTCTGTCGCATTGGGTGGTTATGGATTCGCCCGATGAAAAACGTCAACCGCGTATCGAAATCCGCGACGCCAAAAACAAAGTGTTGAAGACCTATCAAATGCCGGTGCGTGCCAACCTCCTGGTTTCGGATTACGAAGAGTGGAAGAAAAAACATGGGGGTTCGGCTTCCGTAGAAGTCGAAGAAAAAGAGCACGTCCGGGTTGCACCGGGCGACATCATCGCCAAGATTCCGCGTGAAACCACCAAGACCAAAGACATCACCGGCGGTCTGCCGCGCGTCGTCGAACTCTTTGAAGCGCGCAAACCGCGTGAGACTGCGGTGATGACCGAAATTGACGGTGAAGTAAAATTCGGTCCTATCGTTAAAGGCTCGCGGCGCATCATCATCGAAGCCGTTGACGGCGAACAACGTGAATACGCCATTCCACGCGGCGTTCACGTCAACGTCCAAGAGGGCGATCTGGTGCGCGCCGGTGAACCTTTGATGGACGGCCCGCTCAATCCGCACGATATTCTCGCGGTTCGCGGTATCGAAGAGTTGCAGCGTTATCTGGTGAACGAAATTCAAGAGGTCTATCGCTTGCAGGGCGTGAACATCAACGACAAGCACATCGAAATTATTGTGCGCCAAATGCTCCGTTGGGTTCGCGTGAAAGAGGTCGGCGATACCGAGTTCCTGCTTGAAGACATGGTTGACCGCTTCCGCTTCCAGGATGAAAACGAGCGCGTGATGGATGAAGGCGGCGAACAGGCGCAAGCCGAACCGATGCTCCTCGGCATCACCAAAGCTTCGCTGTCGACCGAATCGTTTATCTCGGCGGCCTCGTTCCAGGAAACCACTCGCGTACTGACGGAAGCCTCAATCAGCGGCAAGGTGGATTACCTGCGCGGTTTGAAAGAGAACGTCATTATGGGACGCTTGATTCCGGCGGGAACCGGTATGGAATACTACCGCAGCATGAAGCTGGAATCGGATTTGGAAGATGAAGACCTGGCGCAAGAGGAGGAAGATGTCTTCGATGTTGACCTCAGCGCCAAGGCGGTTGCCGAAGAGTAAAATTTTAGAAGTCTTCCAACTTAACTTGACCAACGCGGGAGAGCAAAATTTGCTTTCCCGCGTTTTTATTTACCCTAAAAAACCCACGGTTACTTTTCAGTCGCGTCTTTTTTCTGAGGCGTCCCCGCAGATTTCGCGACGCTTTCCAGTAACACGCCGCTCACTGCCAGTTGGGCGAGCGACCGCAATCCCCAATGCTCTAAATTGACGGCCAACAACTTAGCCTCGTCTAAATTGTGTTTTGCCATGATGGTGAAGACCGCGCCCAACATTTCGTTCACGTCCAGAACTTCGTCCGCCGTGAATGCATAGTTGGTATATCGAATCCAATTCGTAGTGACGCCGGTTAATGGCGGCGCCTCTATCAGATTGGTTCTCTTGCTTAATTGATTCAACCGCTCAACCGCGTGGCTTAATACCTCGCGCTCTAATTTCTCGTTAAATCCGCCGACGGCTTTCGCTAAATAGAGCGCCGCCCGCGCCCCTCTTTCATCCATCTCGCTGTCGCGAAGTTTGGCAAACGCCAACCCATAAACCGCTTCGATCTCGGCCTTCTCTTTGTTGGCTTTTGCCATGGCATTGGCAACCGTTTCATACATCAGGGTGCGCGCCAGGGGGTCGTAAACTTTTCCGGCATAGGTTTGCGCGAGCGACCACTCCCCGTCATGTATCGCTTTCCTGGCGAGCGGGCTATAGACTGAAGCGGTGGCCTCCTGGCGAATTTTCTCGTCGCTGATTTTTGCCAAGAGGTCTTCGGCCAATGGCAAATTGGCTTTGAAGGCCGCTTGTCCGGCAAGCCTTTGATATTCGCGGTCTTTGGCATTGAGGTCTTTCAACATGTCGGTTTTTTTTACCGCCTCAAGCACCTCGGTCACCTCGCCGGCTTCGACACCGCTGACCGGCGGCGCCTGTACCGCTCGTCTGGTTGGCGGCGTTACGGTCAACGACAGCGAGGTAAATAGCGCTTCAAAGGCGGCAATAATTCGCTCAAATTCTACTTGCCAATGCGGCAAGGATGCGCCCGCCAAACCGCTCATTTCGCGGGCGCAAAAGAAGTCGCTTTGTAGTTGATTGAACGGGGTATTGACATTGACCTCGCGTTGCAATTGCCAGGCAATGGTTTGCAAGAACTTTTCTTGCAGGGCTCTGGAACTATTCGGCGCAAAATAGAAATCTCTAAGGTTTCGCACAAAAATCGGTGAGACAGCAGTCTCGCGCAACTTATCCAATAATTTGCCCGCCAATTGTTCAGCTTCAACGCGGTCGCGCTCGCCGAGCCTCATTAAAAATGAGGTCCAATCCGCCAGCCCAAAGGCCAAACTGCGTTCCGCCAGTTGCGCGGCAATCGCCGGATTTTTTTCCACCTGCTCGGAGGCCGCGACCAAGACGGCGCGCGCCTCATCCGTCCATTCGGTGATCTTCACGGGCTTGGCCCTGATGCCGTTGTTTAACAACCCCTGGCGCAAAAGTTCGGCGTCGAGCGCCGCGATTTTGCGAATGATCGTGGCGTACAGGCGCCGCCTGTAACTGGGAGGCTGGTATTGACCGGACGCCGGTTCGGGCTCGTCGTTCATCAGATAGAGCAGTTGTTTAAGGGTGTCCCGGAGTATGGTTTTCGCGGCAGGGGTGTCACGCCGCCACAACAAAATGGCGCCTTCGATACGGATCAGGATGCTGTATTCAACGGGCTTCACCTGCGGTGAGTTTGCCAAGACATAATCAAGTAACTGTCGCCCTTCTGTGGCTCTAGCTTTAAGTGCCGAAGATGACAATTGTGGCTCTCTATTTTGCATTGCGGAGTTCTTTGGACTGGCGGCTTGAGTCTCATTTTTTCCGACCGTCTGCTGAATCGAATAACCCAAAGGTGTAGATAAAATCAGGCTGAGACGGGTCCCGCTTCCCATCGCTGGCAGAGCGAGAGCCCCAACGAGTAACCCGATCATTGCCTGCACCAAGGTATGGTTATGCTTCATAGGGTGAAACTCCTCCGGGCAGCGTGTGGCGCGCGGGTTTTAGAACACGCCCCCTTAAGGATTGGCAATACCACAGCTGATCTCGTTTAACAATTCCTTCGGCGCTAAATTTACCGCCAGAGTATATTGTTAAAGCCTAAGCACCAGTGCACGGTGAAGATGTTATACTTGATATTAACTCCCGCATCAACGCCGCTGGTATTACGCAGTTATCCGCCTTAAAAATAAGCTTCGTCACCATTTTTTTGCTGGCCTCGGCTGACCAAATGATGAGTGTGGAAATTCTCTCATTGCTTTGCGAAGGAATGCTCAACCGGTTTTCCGGGCCATCCGCGATTCCCAATAAAATCACGCGATTTTGCGCAAAAGAGTCTGGAACGATGATTGCCTATTGTGCAGATTCAAGCAAGCAATTGCTGAAATTTACCCCGTGAATGCCATGCCATTTTCTACCGTCTATCACCCCGACGGCTTATCAAGTTGTATTTAAAACCTTATGGCTCAAACCTGGATTGCGATTTTTGCAAGTTTATTGATGGGCGGTGGCGCAGTGTTAATTTTCATCTTTGCCGTGCGCCGCGATTATTTCTGCAATCTCGAAGATGCCAAATATCAAGTGTTCTGGTCAGACCTCGAAGAATCAATTAACCCATCTCTGGAGGAAATTTCGGATGACCCTAAGTAATAAACCCCGTTCTCATTCCGAAGTCGTGAGCGAAGAAACCTGGACGCGCCGGCGCTTGCTCACCTGGTTGAGCAGTTTCGGTCTCTTCGGTTCAGCAATTATTACGATTCTTTCAAATCTCATCTTTATTAAACCGCGGGCCACTTACGGACAACCGCAACGCTTTGCCATTGGCACACCCGATGATTTTGCGCCTGGCACTCGCATCGCCATTGATACCGAACGCATCTGCATCGTCCGCGAAGGCAATCGGTTTGCAGCGCTTTCGACTACTTGCACCCATTTGGGTTGTATCGTCGGGGTATCGGAGACCGGCTTTGCTTGTCCGTGTCACGGGTCGCGGTTTGACCAGGATGGCAATGTGACGGGCGGCCCGGCGCCCAAACAACTCGCCTGGTATCAAGTGAGCCTGGCTCCGAATGGCGAACTCGAAGTTGATAAAAACGCCGAAGTCAAAGCCGGAACCTATTTCGAGGTGTGATGCTCATGAATAAAATGCTGCTTTCAATCAAACAACTACCGAGCAATATCTGGGATTCGATATTTCGCCACCCGCTGCCGTCCACCGATTTGGGGCGCGCGCAAACCAGCTTCTCGAATTTTTTTCTCCACCTGCATCCGGTCAAAGTCAATCGTCATACCTTAAAGCCCTGGTACACCTTAGGGCTGGGGCTGATTTCGCTTTTCCTGTTCGCCATTCTCGTAGTGACCGGCGTGTTACTGATGTTTTATTACGTGCCGTCAACCACCCAGGCTTATGACCGCATGCTCGATTTGCGCGGCACCGTCGCTTTCGGAATCTTCCTGCGCAATATGCACCGGTGGTCGGCGCACGGCATGGTGGCGGCGGTTTTTCTGCATCTGTGCCGGGTGTTTTTCACCGGTTCTTACAAAAAGCCGCGTGAATTCAACTGGGTCATCGGGATGGTGCTGTTTCTGTTGACCATGGTGGCCAGCTTTACCGGTTACCTTTTGCCCTGGGATCAACTCGCCTTCTGGGCGATTACCGTGGGAACTTCGATTGCCGGTTATGCGCCCCTCATTGGCAACGATTTGAAATTCTTACTGCTGGGCGACACCACCGTCGGACAGGAAGCCTTGCTGCGTTTTTATGTGCTTCACGTTGCCGTCTTACCGGTGCTGATGACGCTGCTGGTTACGGTGCATTTCTGGCGCATACGCAAAGACGGCGGACTGTCGCGCCCCGAAGAAGCCGATGCGCCGGTTGCCGAACCCTTCATTGATGCGCAACCCGCTGTTGCAACAGTTGCCAACCCAGCCGTGGCGGTTGCAACAGCGAGCCTCGGAGTTGTGCCGCCGCCGTTTATCATCGAAAAGAAACATTACGGCATTCAAGGCTTGGTGCGTGGCCCGTTCACGAAAGTCGGCAATGTGCCGGAAAACACGGTCTTCAGTTGGCCCAATCTTTTATTGGCCGAATTATTTGTTTTCATCCTTACGGTTGCCGGCGTTCTGGTGGTCTCTTATCTCTTCAACGCGCCGCTTGAAGAGCCGGTCAACGTGATGCATCCGCCGAATCCCGCCAAAGCGCCCTGGTACTTTTTAGGCTTGCAGGAATTGGTCAGTTATTCGGCGTTCTGGGGCGGCGTCGGTATCCCGGCCATCGAGGTTTTGATTTTACTGCTGGTGCCTTATCTTGACCGCCAGGTGAAAGGGGTCGGGCGGTGGTTTGCCAGAGAACGCTTATTGGCCAATACCCTGTTTTTAATCTTCGTGATCACCAACATCATTTTGATTGTCATTGGCACCTTCTTCCGTGGTCCAAACTGGGAGTTTGCCTCACCCTGGTGATTTTTTTGCTCAGAGGCGCCGGCCC
>JBIOWC010000352.1:0-5984 GCA_044868105.1 Blastocatellia bacterium | reverse complement strand
AAGTTTGAGTAGACGCAACCCTAACCCGGTCGCCTCTTTATAAGCTGAGAAATAACCGTCTGAATTATTAGAATTTCATTAAGGCTCCCCTGCTTTTTATCCACATTTTACGGCTTCCGTCATTCTTGTTCTCTCCGCCTCATCAGTGGACAGCTAAAACCAATAAATAGTTAGCCATTTTGAGTCAACTTTAGTGACCCTGAAAATCTTCGTTAAATTTACACAAACTGATTGCCAAATAGAAACAAGCAGATATAGAGTACGCCGCATAAAAACAGATTTGAGTTAACCCCAAAATAGCCAATAACTCAGAGGGATTAACCAAACGAGTTAATGGTTCTGACATTTGATAAACAATTTGACCTGACACAAAGGAGATTTCTATGACCGCTGATACCAGTTTCAAATCTGCCTTGTTTTCCCAGTACAATCAGTTATTAAAAACCTTTGATGGCATCAAGGGTAAAGTCTTTTGGCGTACGGGCAATACGCTGGATGCCTGTGTTCATTTTATGGTCGCCGCACAAAAGGCTTGGGGCGCAAATGACCCCGATGTTCAACAGGCGAAAGCCAATTTCCAGTCGCTTGCCAATTCAAGTTTTCAAGTTTACCGCGACGCCTATGAAAATGATTCCAAGAACGATTTTACGCCAGGAGACTGGTGGGACGATTACGGATGGTGGGGAGTTGCTGCGTTGAACGCTTATAAAAACTACGACGCCATCCTGACTCCGCCCGTAAATCCCAATCCGGACTGCTATCAAAAAGATAGTAAGGTGTCCAAAGATTGTTGCCTGCGCTTTGCTATGGATTCCTGGGAAGTGATGAATAAATATGCCTGGGGGGAAGCCAACCAGAAACCGGGTCCCTACACGCCTCCCGTAAAAGGCGGTTGCTGGAATAATTATTACGACGATTCCTCAGGGGGCGTACAAAATACCGTGACCAATGTACTGTTTTTGACGCTTTCCGCACAGCTATATCAGGCGACTATCGGACAAGAGCAATGGCAGACACAGAATCAAGAATTTTTGAACGCCGCCTGTTCTTCATATCGCTGGTTCGGCGAATGGTTTATCAATAGAGGCATATATATTTACCGTTCGCCAGTCCCCGAAACGTTAATCTATTGGATTCTTGAACGTCCTGTATTAGCCGGCAACGAGTACAATCACAACGGCAAGGTTCCTTATGCAGTTGACCAGAAATGGACTGGCGATCAAGGCATTTTCCTGGGCGGGTTGGTGGCGCTGCTTGGGATGAAAGACGCGATTGGCTCGAACCCTGATATTCAAGCGCTAACCGTTGAGTTACAGAAAGCCGGAATCAAATATACGGCAATCGAATACGTTTCTCATATCATCGCGCATCTGACGCTCGGAATCACCTGGTTATTTACCTATTCACCAAGAGTCTTACACGAAGCGCCATTTGCAAGCGACTTGATTTCGGATTTTGGCGCCGATTACGCAACCGGCAAGGGAGCTTTGATGCGTTATCTTGGCGATGTCAGGGACGTGGTTAAAGCGTCGGTCAATTTTCAGCCATTCATCAGGGATAGCGCCCTTTCAATCATCACTCACCCGCCAACTGATGCAAATGGGCATGGGTTTATCTGGGATGATAATACGGGAACCGATATTACCGCCGCACATACCAATGAAGTGGATTTCGTCAATACGGTAACCCTGGACAATCAATGGGACTTTGTTGTCCAAACCGCGCGGTTGGATACGCTGACCGCTGCTATTCCCTTATTAACCGAATAAACCTGCCTGGTGATAAACCCTCGCGGTTGGGCAAACTGTACCGACCGCGAGGGTGCCAAGCGCGACAAATCGTCCGGCGTTTCAGATTGAATATTATTTTTCTCAAATCCGCCTCCAGACGTTTTTTCGTAAAATGCCTGTGTGCAAAAATCTCTGCTTAAACTCTGGAGGCTAACTGAATGAATTTGACTGAAACTGAACCCTTTATCGAAGAATCCCCAACAATACACTCGAAACCCAAAAAACGTTTCAAGAAACGCCATATTGTTTTAGCCATCCTCTGTTTGATAGCTGTTTGGGTCGCCATGGATTTATTCGCTCCGCGCACCTCACATCTGCGCGAGTTCAACGCGGACGAAGTCGCGCGTCTCGAGACGGCGATGTGGCGTTCTTATTACGACAAAGAACGAGTTACACTCTTCAATCAAATGTCCGAGCTTTTGCGCACCCAATATAATATGCCCTTCGTGCGCTCCAACGCCATAGCCTATCAAGCGGCTAAGGCCGCCTTCGTTTTTAAAGAGGGCCATAATCGAGCCGAATACGAAAAGGCGCTGCCGAATTTAATCAACTACTATGCAGCGATTCGCAAAGTCAGTGATATCGATTTCGATATAGAAAAAGCTGCCCGCCTTGAGCTTGAATGGTGGATTATCCACCGCGAACGCAAGCAACATGCACCCGGAGATTTAGACCGCGCACTTGCCGAACTCCCCGCAGAAATTTATCACCTTCCGGTTGAAGGAATGATGGAACACGCCAAGCTACGCGCCGAAGCGATGACGATTAGGGATATTCGCGCCGAAGCCGGTGGCGTAAGCGAAGCGGATTGGAAACGCATTGGAGAATTGTTGAATGCATCCTGGCGCGCGCTGGCAAGCGCAGTCAGGCAGTAAAAGGAAGGTTGAAGGGGAAGTAGAGAGAAGGGGTGATGGTAGATTAATTTGTAATAAACCCCGTTAATTGCCGGATTGTAATTTCAAAGATATTTCTAACCAGCCCTTTGTCCGGCAGGAGATTGCCTGGTCTTCCCTTCTCTTCAGCCTTTCTCCCCTTCTCATTATTAGTCGCGCGATTGGTCTATGACGAGTTCGGCTAATTTTTCTCTGTGATAGGTCGCATCGCCCATCATCAGTTCATTGGCTTTGGCGCGTTTGTAATAAAGGTGCAGGTTATGTTCCCAGGTAAAGCCTATGCCGCCATGAACCTGTATGCCGAGATTGCCGACTTCGCGTCCGGCATCTGAACAATAGGCTTTGGCAATTGAAACCGCGTGTCGCGCCATCGCATCATTTTCCGTAAGCGCCCAGGCGGCATAATAAACCGCCGAACGTGAACTCTCCGTATATAGCAACATATCAGCGCAATGATGTTGTACGGCTTGATAGGAACCAATCGGCGCGCCGAACTGTTGACGGGTCTTGGCATATTCTACCGTCGTATCGAGCGTCCACTGCATGCCGCCGAGCATCTCTGCCGAGAGAGCAATTGCCGCTACACCCATTGAGTATTCAAGCGCGGCGTTGACGCTTTCGGTCATCGCTTCTTTAACCAAGACGTTATTGAAATCAACGGTGTAGAGTTTGCGTGTCGCGTCAATGGTTTGCGCAAAGGCAATTCCTACGCCTTCGCTGCCTCGTTCGACCGGCAATAACACTAAGCCTTTTTCACCGCGCGCGACGACAATAATCAAATCGGCAATCGCCGCGTCTGTGACAAATTCTTTCCGCCCCTTCAAACGGAACCCATCCGCCTCGCGTTCGGCTTTCAGTTGCACGGCAGCCGGAGTCCAATCGGCGCTCGCTTCAAGCAAGGCGACGGTGGCTTTAACGTCGCCTGCGGATATGGCATCGAGCCATTTAGCTTTTTGCGCTTCGCTACCGGCTTTTTCAATCAGCGCCGTCGCCCAGAGCGTAGAAACAAAGGCCCCCGGAAGACAGGCTCGGCCCATCTCCTCAACAACGACAGCCATTTCAACCAGACCCAGTCCGAGTCCGCCATACTGTTCAGGCACAATCAACCCGGTCCAGCCCTGGTCGGCAATCGCTTGCCATAATTTCGTATCATGCGCCGTGTCCGTAGCCATCAATTCACGCACGCGCTCTGCCGAACATTCACGCGAAAAGAATGCTCGCGCCGAATCCTGTAATAATTTTTGTGGTTTGCTTAAATCAAAATCCATAGTCGTCCTTTATACTTTGTTACTAGTCCTTCATTTAATCTCGTCATCAGTCATCAAGGGCAAATCCTATGACCTAAGACCAATGACAAATGACTATCTCGCATAACCTTTTGGAAGTCCGAGCACACGTTCTGCGACGATGTTCCGTTGAATTTCGCTAGTGCCCGCTTCGATGGTGTTGCCGCGAGTTCTCAGATAACCGTAAACCCATTTGCCGTCGTCGAAGTCCCACAGTTGCCCGTGTTCGCCGAGAATTTCCATGGCGTCGCGTTGGGTGCGCTGGTTGAGTTCGCTCCAGAAGATTTTTTGAATTGAACCCTCAGGGCCAGGAATCGCCGATTTGCTCATCTTGCTGACGGCGCGATTGCTGTTGAGTTTGAAGATTTCTAGCTCTAAATAGGCCTGCGCAATTTTTTGACGGGCAATCGGGTCTTGCGCTATCGGGCGACCATTGCGCGTCATGGTGTGAACTTTTTCGACTAACGCCGTTAAAGTGCGCTTAATTTGAATATAGGTTCCCGCACCTAAATTGGCGCGTTCATTCATCAGCGTGGCGATAGCCGTATGCCAGCCTTTATTGATTTCGCCAAGCACGTTGGCGACCGGCACACGCACATTCGAGAAGAAGACTTCGTTGAATCCTGCATCACCGGTCATCTGCTTGAGCGGGCGAACCGACACGCCTTCGCTATGCATATCAACCAGCAGGGCGGTGATACCTTTGTGTTTTGGCGCTTCAAAATCAGTACGCACCAGCAACAAACACCAATCGGAAACATGCGCGAGGCTCGTCCAGATTTTTTGCCCGTTGATGATAAACTCATCGCCATCGCGCACGGCTTTGGTGCCCAGTCCCGCGACATCGCTTCCGGCATTGGGTTCGGAAAAACCCTGACACCAAATCTCTTCGCCGGAAAGAATCTTTGGCAAGAAGCGTTTCTTCTGTTCTTCGGTTCCGACTGCAATAATCGTCGGGCCGATTAAGGAAAGGCCGAGGACGTTGATGAGCATTGGCGCACTGGCTCTTGCCCACTCTTCTTGAAAAATAGCTTGTTCAATCAAAGTCGCGCCGCGTCCACCATACTCTTTTGACCAGGAGATACCAGCCCACCCCGCATCAAACACCTTTTTCTGCCAGGCTTTCAAATAAGCCAGGGCTTCGGCATTGTTCTCTTCGTTCAGGCTATTGCCTTCAAATGGTGGCGGCACATTATCCACCAGCCAGGCGCGACATTCATCCCGAAATTTTTCTTCTTCAGGCGTTAATCGTAAATCCATAAATTCTCCTTTAATACGTAGCGATTCAATATTGCATAACTTTCAGTCTTACCCCGAAGTCGAGTTGCTGCCTCGATGCGTCAGTTCTCGGTTTACATTGCACTCTTGGCGAGCGATGCGGTGCTTTGCGAGAAATGGTATCGTGAACAGGTTCACGCAAAGCTCGCCAGGCACCGCAAAGACCGCAACATCTGTGACCCTGACTATCCCAACAATTCAACTTTAGGACACTACTTAATTTTTAGTGGCAGATGAATCCTGCACTGATTGCCATAATAATTCTGCGACATCCATCACACGGACGTCGCGCTCGCCTTTACGGGCGTTAATGCCATCTTCGAGCATGGTTGTGCAAAACGGACAACCGACAGCAACAATATCGGCTCCGGTTTCGAGCAACTGCTGCGCGCGTTCCTGATTGACGCGTTTATCTTTGGGTTCTTCGACAAAACTCATGCCGCCGCCACCGCCACAACAAAAACCGTTCTCGCGACTCTGCGCAACTTCAACGGGCGCATTGCGCGAAGCGATTTGCACAAGCTGGCGCGGCGCATCGAACACGCCGTTATGGCGACCCAGATAACAGGGGTCGTGAAAAGTAATGCGCTTCTCGTTTTTCGTTGTAGGCTTTATCTTTCCTTCGCTGACCAGCTTTGCCAAATATTCGCTGTGATGAAAGACCTCGTAGTGACCGCCGAAATCCGGGTACTCGTTGCGGAATGTATTGAAGCAATGTGGACACGACGTAACGATTT
>JBIOWC010000351.1:0-28575 GCA_044868105.1 Blastocatellia bacterium | reverse complement strand
CAACACTCTGTAAGCTTTGATGGCGAGTTGATAATCCGGGTTCAAATCAATTGCCATTTTGTATTCATTCAAAGCCGCCAAAAGTTTTCCCTGGGCTTGATAGATACGGCCTAAATTGAAATATGGATAAAACAACGGTTCATAACGCGTTGCACATTTGGCTTTCTGGAGCCAGGTGATGGCCGTATTCAAATCACCTTGGTCTATCAAATAGGCGCCGATGTCGTTATAAGGGTTGCCAAAATCCGGGTCAACTTCAATGGCGCGATAACATTCGCCAATCGCCTCTTCGGGCAGCCCCATAAAACTATATGTCCAACCTAAAAAGGTATGGGCTTCGGCGGTCGCAAAAGCCTCTATGGATTGTTTGTATAAGTCAATCGCTTCATCAAGCTCGCCGCGCATTTGCGCTTCATAGGCTTGTTGAAAAAATTGTAAGGCTTGGCGTTTTTTCGCGGCTTCCGTTTCACTTAAATATTCGTCCCGGCCAAACGGCATATCGCCAATTCCCGTAGGCAATGAGACGAACTCTTTTTCGACCTCTTTGGCGTTCACTGCTTCACCTTTTCATTTTTTATTGGGATTCGGCGCCATAAAAACCAGAAGCACAACCCGATTCATCGAAAGATTGCGCACGCCGTGCGGCGAATCGGCCGCCGCCAGGACTACCTGATTTTCGCTCAACTCCGCTTCGTCGCCGCCGATGTGAAATTGCGCCGTGCCTTCGAGCACAAAATAGATTTTATCCGCGCCTTGATGGGCATGAATTTTTTGTTCCTGCCCCGGCTCCAGACAATAGATGTCGGTAAACATCTGGTCAGTTTCAAACAGGTTGACCTTCTGCATCTTGTCGGCTGAAAAGCGCTGTTCGGTTTTTACATTCTTGGTTGGAAACATAATGCAGACTGATGCTCAGCTTTCATTCTTCATACTTATCATTGCACGGGTTTTGGTTGTCCGCGATGACAAGTTAAACAACTAACCCGCCCGACGCTGCCCATCTTGGCGTTGGTTTCGCGCACCAGGGTTATCATTTTGCGCGCCGTCTGTTTGGTCGGCTTGTCATCTTTTTCAAATTGGTCAGGGACGTGACAATAGGTGCATTCAACGCCGAGCGATTCCTTGAAGGCGAACATGATTTTATTGATGCGCTCTGACGGTAAGCCTTTCAAGAGTTGAATGTTTTTATACTTTTTCTCGGCGCGCTCTTCCGTGCTGCTCGCCGGTAAGGGGTCAAGCGAAGGCAGCTCGGTTCCTCCCTTAGCCGTAGACGGCATCGCGCCGCCGCCCGCGGCTTCTTCTTCGGGTGTCAGCGGGCGAGCTTGCGTCGGTTTACTGGGGTCAACGGTCGGGTGTCCGGCCGGCAGTTGGGCAGCGGCGCCACCGGCGCCCGAATTGACCGAAGTTTGCCCGGCCGCATTATTGTTTGCCGTCTCGGTTGAATTTGCCGAAGGGCGTGTCCAGGTCCAGTTAGCTATCAGAAAGCCAATAACCAAACCCAAAACAATGCCAAGAATTCCAAAACTAAAGTCGTCTTTTTTCATTGATATTCAACAGATGTCAGATGTTCAGATGATAGATGTTAGTCAAATTATCAAATTGAAAACTCATACCGACATCCAGCGCTTAACATCCGCCATCTCCTTTTTGACTTATGATGATTTCTAAAACAATAATAGTAACGGCGTTCAACAGAGCGCAAATTCTAGCACACCTTTTTTGATTAAGGAGAACCAAAAGCGAAATGATTCCAGATGTCGGAACCCCAGCGCCTGCATTCAAATTAAAAAACGCGGAAGGCAAAATCGTAAAGCTCGCCGATTTCAAAGGCAAACGAATTGTCCTCTATTTTTACCCCAAAGATGATACCCCCGGCTGTACGAAAGAGGCTTGCGGATTTCAAGCCGACCTTGAACCTCTCAATGCGAAAAACACCGTGGTTATTGGTATATCCGCCGATAGCGAATTGTCGCATCAGAAATTCGCCGGCAAATACGGACTGACTTTTCCTTTACTTGCCGACAGCGACCACGCGGTTGCCGAAGCTTACGGCGTGTGGCAAGAGAAGAATAATTACGGTAAAAAATATTGGGGCATCAAACGCACAACCTTCATCATTGATGAGAAAGGCAAAATTGCTCACGTCTTCAAAAAAGTTGATACCGCGCGCCACAGCCAGGATGTGCTGGCCGTGCTTGAAAAGCTGTAACCGATTTCATCCGTCTGCGGCGGATAACAAATAAGCTATCGCGTTCCTCTAGGTGGTCTTGGTGAGCTTTGTGAGAACAATCCACAAGAAATGAATCACCGGGACAGGTTCTCACCAAGACCACCTAGTTCACGAAGGTAGGGTTCGCCGCCGCAAGGCCCAGGGTAGGCGCTGGCGGTGAACCGCAGTTCATTTATTGCGCGCGGCAATCAAATCGCGAATGAAGGTCAGGTTGACGGTCATATCGCTCTCTACCGAACCGCTCGGCGTATCGGTTTCCAATTGCGCCCATTGCTCAAAGCCAATATCGGCGAGCGCATCAATCACGGCCTTGAAATCAATTTTTCCTTTGCCCAGATAATTGGGGTTGTCTTTCAAATGCACTTCGCAGATGCGTTCGCGACCGAGCCAACGAATCTCTTCCGTTATATTAAAGCCATTGTTGGTTGAATTGCCGACATCATAATAGGTCAACACGGCCGGCGATTTCGCGCGTTCCATAATCCGCACATTGTCTTTTGCAGAGATGGTGTCTTCAAGCCCGAGGATGATTTTTGCTTTCTCGGCGGCGGGCGCAATCTCTTTGAGCGCGTCACCGACATAATCCATCTCAGCTGGTGTTTGCAGCGCCCACTTTCCGAAAAAAGGCAAAAGAATCACTTTGACTCCCATGGCTTTTGCAATCGGGATAGCCTCAGCTACCCAACGCTGTCCGAGAGGGTCGGATTTCAACCCATTGCGATGCAGGATCTCAAGGCAGAGAGAGGCGATAGGTATGCCGACGCGTTTGGCTTCGTTGAGATAGGCCTGTTGCAGGGCTTTATCACTGAGTGGGAGTTTGTCTGCCCCTTTACCGATGCTGACTTGAACCCCGTCAAAGCGTAATTTTTTCGCCAGCCCAACGGCTTCGATTTTCGCCTCCTGTTTCAGGTTCCAATCGGTAACGCCGACCTTAAATTTCACACCTTTTGCGGCTCCGTAAGCGATGAGTTCGCGGGTTGATGAAAATGAGGCGCAGGCTAAACTCGCTACCCCCAGATTAATAAAGTTGCGTCGGTTAATCTTCATATGGCTCTCTTTTCTTGATGAATGTGGTTTCAAAGATTAATACTGAAAACGAGGATGCGCCAGTTCCGTTGCGCAGGAAATTACAACGTTTGCTAAAAACTGGTATTTCCAGTGAGCCGCGACAGGGCAAACTTTGAACTGCTTCAGAGAATCCAACGATTTCAGCGTGGGGCTGTTGAATAAAAAGGTGGACTATATGTTTTCAAAAAAGATGATTTATCTTTCAACTATAATGCTTATCTTCACGATGTTGATGACGCTCGGTTGTTCGGCTGCGGTGCAATCGGATAGCCTCAAAGCAAACTCTAACCAAGACGAAAGCACAAATTCTATGCAACAAAAAAATATGCAAGTAGATTCGCGTTTGGTGATGGCCAACGCCAATTTCGGATTCAAACTCTATTCAGAGCTTAGCAAACGCGAGGCGAATAAGAATATTTTCATCTCGCCGGCGAGCATTCTCTTTGCCCTGACGATGGCCTATAACGGCGCGGATGGCCAAACCCGCGAGGCGATGCAAAAGGCGCTCGAATTGCGGAACTTGAAACTCGAAGAGATCAATGCCGCGAATGCGCAACTCAAATCGGCGCTTGAATCGGCCGACCCGAAAGTACAAATACAGATTGCCAATTCTTTGTGGGCCAGGCTTGGGGCAAAGTTCAATCCGGAATTTGTGGCGGCCAATAAAAATTTTTACCAGGCAGAAGTGCGCGAGCTGGATTTCAATAACCCGGCGGCGCCCGCCACCATCAACGGTTGGGTTAAAGACAAAACCCGCGGCAAGATTGATAAAATCGTTGACCAGATTGACCGCGACATTTTGCTCTTTCTCATCAATGCCATCTATTTCAAAGGTGCTTGGACAGCGAAATTCGATCCGGCGAATACCAAAGACGGAAATTTTACGAATGCTGGCGGTAAACAAAAGCGTCTGCCGATGATGTCGCAATCGGGTAACTTTGAATATTTTGAAAACGACAACCTGCAAGCCATCGCCTTACCCTACGGCAATCGTCGCTTGAGTATGGTGGTCTTTTTGCCGAAATCGGATACCTCGCTTGCCGCGTTTCTTAGCAATCTGACGCCGCAAAATTGGCAAGGCTGGATGATGCAACTGCACAGTCGCGAAGGCAGCCTCAGTTTGCCGCGCTTTAAAACGGAATACGAGGTTGAATTGAGCGAGGCGCTTAAAGCTTTAGGGATGGGCGAAGCTTTTCAAGACCGCGCCAATTTTTCAAAGATGTTTCAGCCACCGCAGCAGGTCGCTATTTCTCAGGTCAAACATAAAGCCGTCGTTGAAGTAAACGAAGAGGGCACAGAAGCCGCGGCGGTGACTTCGATTCAAATGCGCACCACGTCCTTAGGCCCGCCGCCGTTTCAAATGGTGGTTGACCATCCTTTCTTTTTTGCTATTCGCGATAAAGAGAGCGGTGCAATTTTGTTTATGGGGTCAATTGTTGAACCACAATAAAAAGTGCAAAAGGAATTTAAAAGAAAGATCAGCCCTGCTCTCGCTTTACGCAAAGAGCCAGGGCTGATTGGCTGGCACCGAAAAGTGGTGTGTCGTTGGTAGGCAGTACGACTTTGCTTTGTGGTAATCGCTCCCTTAGGTGAAATAGAAACTCTTTCGGAAATATGGGAGGCGAGAGGTAAGGGGCTAGCTAAAACTCCTCCCGCCTTCCTTTGGAAGACCCCCCTAATACCCTTCTAGCTTCAAGGAGTCACCGCTTTTTTAACTGCTTTAACTGATTTTTTGGCAACTACCTTGCCGCCATGATAAGTCTTTTTAGCAACCTTCTTGCTTGCGCTTCCGACATTCTTGCCGGAATGTCCCATATGTTTTCCGAATTCTTTGCCGCCGCGCACAATGCGCCCGTGTTTGACATTCGTGCCCATACTTTTACCGGCTTTGCCGACTTCTTTACCGGCTTCTTTCGTTTGTCCCTTAACGGTTGGTTTAACTTTTGTAGTATCTTCTTGCGCCAAACCAAGCGGCGCAACGAGGGCCAATGTCAAACTCAATATTCCGATTTTTGCGACGTTTTTAATATTCCTAAGCATAGAAATTAATAATTCCAGGACGTTTTCAATTGCGTGAAGCTGGCTGCCGATTCAAAAATCGGCTCGGGATGAATTATCAACTCCGCGCAATAAGCAACTCGTGTTGCCATTAAAAACGCCCTGGAAACCTTTATGAATGATTTTCAAATTATCAAAATTATTAACATCCATAGCTTGAGCAATAAATGTGCCGCAAAAAAGCGCCGGGAAATGTATGGAGTTCGAGCAATTAGTTAAATAATTATTGGATTTTGTGAACGAAATTATTGCAAAGCGATGTATGAATGAAAGTCGTATCTTTGGGTAACATGGCAGTGATTTAAGGGCTTAAATCCAGATTCGGGAAATATTCTTTGTACCTCGATGGTCTTGGCGAGAGCCTGACGTGAACCGGGTGAGCCTCGCTCGTTCCAAGAAGATTTCTCACCCAGGTCACAAAGAAGATATACCCTTACCTAACCTCTTTGGTGATGCACCACCGATTTATAATGAGGTGTTCAAAGGGCTACTTGTAAAACCTGAGATTATCGAGTTCAATCCACGCCGTCTCGCCCGGCCCTCGCGCCACTTCAAACATGACCATCTGTAAATCATTGCCTGTCCAGGCAGTGGGTGTTTTACTTTCCTGTTTCATCGTAGCGAACTCCAGGCTGACGGTTGTCCATTCTTGCGAAGCGTTAAATGGCGCTTGATAAAAGGCCGCGTTGCGCACGTTGCGAGTTGGAATCAGCAGACGATAGGCGCCCGCGCCGCGCACCTCGAACCGCACCCCGCGAAAAGCGCTGGCGTCTACGGGTTCAATCGCGCCGCGCCTGAGCGGCACTATCAGGCGAAGAAAAGGGTTTTGTACCTTGGACATGGTTATTTTTATAGAGAGCGCATGACCGGTTCGGTTGCGTAAGACTCGTTTGAAAGTGGCCGTCGAATGGTCGTGACCGGGGTCGGTGTTCGTTATCCAGAGGGTATCGAGTTTGCTGCGCCCATCGGCACGCTCGAAATCGTCAATCACTTCTTGCGCCTTGAGGGGTCGGATTGCTGTAAGCGTCGGGGTCGCAATGTCCCGTGCGAGTTGGTCGCGACTGAGTTCGCGTCCGCCCAGAAAAACCCGTTTTATTTTTTCAATATCATTAATATTGTTGTGCGGTGCGCCTTCGATTAACACCAGGTCTGCAAGTTTGCCGGCGGCGATGGTGCCGCGCTCGGCATCAACTTTGATGGCTTTGGCGCTGCCTCCGGTCGCTGCGGTGATGGCTTCAAGCGGCGTCAGTCCGCCCTGTACCAGCAATTCCATCTCTCGCAAAGTCGCCCAGCCGTGATGCGTTCCGGTGATGCCTGAATCGGTGCCGTCAGCGAAATTAATTCCGGCTTTTTTGAGCAGGCGGACATTGTTCAACAGATATTTCCAGCGTTTGGTCTGCGCGGCAACGGTTCGTTCGGAAGGTTCAGCGGGTGCGGAAGCCGATTGCAAAGCCGATTTTACGGCCGGTTCAAGCACGCTGTCGAGCAGGGGTGACGGCGTATACCGTGAACGCTGTTCATAAACGGCAAGCGTAGAGACGTATGTTGTGCCGTGCTTTTTCATGAGTTGAATCAATTCTTCATCAACATCAGAATTGCCGACGCCGTGCGCAATACAATCTACACCGGCGCGGGCGGCGATTTTGGCTTTTTCAAGGGTGACGGTGTGGGTGAGAACTTCAATGCCGTTTTTGTGAGCCTCTTCACAGATAGCTGCGAGTGTCTCTTCGCTCATGCTGGTCATATCTGTGCCCGTGCCATAACGCCAACCATCCGTGAAGACTTTGATTACATCCGGTTGATAGGGCAACACGCGTCGCACAGCCGCGCGCGCTTCCTCAGGCGTCGTGACTTCCTGACTGAAAAAATCGCCGCGTCCGCCTTCTGCGCCGTGTCCGCCAGGGGTTGTCAAACGCGCTGCTAGACTGAGGCGCGGAGCGATAATTGCGCCCGTGCGAATCAACCGACGCATGGGCTCGAAGGTCTCTGCGTAAGTTCCGAAATCCACCACCGAAGTCACACCACAATAGAGATAGGCTTTCAGATGCTTTCCCCAATCGGCGGATAGATTGCCGCCGGTCGCGGCTGAAAGATGGGTGTGTAAATCAAACAGTCCGGGAATCAAGGTCATGCCTGCTGCCGGAATGGTACGAGCGTCAGCGGGAATCTGAATATTTTTTCCGACTTCAACAATGCGGTCGCCACGAATAAGCACCGTCGCTTGAAAGGCTGCCGCACCGGTTCCGTCAACAATCGTGGCGTCGACAATGGCAATGGTCGGTTCATTCTGCTGTGGATAAGCAGCGTGAACAGTGTTGGTGGTGATGAAAATAACCACGCAGAGCCAAGCGTAAATATTCTTCCGGCAAATGGTTTTTAGCATCGGTCAATCCCCATGAAAATACTTGATGAGCTTCGTACTCTTGGTGATAAATCTTCATTGATATGCGAGTATCAAGCCGGGTTTTCACCCAACTCACCATTCAGAATCTCCTGTTTGCTTCTACGGCGGCAGCTTGAAGCAGGTTGGCTTGTTCTTGCGTCACCTCAAGTTTATCGAGAAATTTTGAATGGATTTTTAACCTGGCTGGCAAGCCGACGGGTGATCGATGAAACAACTTTTCATAGATAACCAAGGCCGCCAGGTATGAGCCTAAAGCCGAGGGATGAAAGCGATCTTCAGAATAGAGGGCAATTGTCGAATCGCGTTTCCAGGCCGCGCGCCAGGCCGCGCCTACCGGAAAAAGTAAGCCCTTTACCTCATCGGCGGCTAATTTATAGGACTGGATAACCCGGTCGAAATCGTTGATGCGGGCTTCGGCGGGCCAGACCATGAATAAAGCGGGTTCGGCCCCGGCGGCGCGAATCGCTTCAGTAAACCGACGGGTGTATTCAATCAATGAGCGGCGACTCTCTTCAAGCCCCGAAGGTCCTTGTTGTAATACGACAACATCCCACTTCTCTTTGGCGAGCAGTTTTTGCGCTTCGCCGCGATTCCATTGATCTTCCAAACTGAGATTCGGATAGGTCAAAGATTGATAGATGAAGCGTTTCTGTTTTGCGGCTTGCGCCAATGCTTCGACAATGGCGGGTAAATCATTGGTATAAGTCAAACTGTTGCCAATAAACAGCACGCGCAATTCATCCTTCAATTTATCCGCCTGCGGGCGAACCGACAAAAACGAAGTAGAAAAGCATAAGAGTGTGATGGCAACGATAAATTTGATTCGGCTCATAAACGGGTTTTCCGGCGGCGCGCAATCGCGTAGCCAATCAGGTAACGTTCATCGGCTAACGGTTCAGATGTTGCTAATTTACCGGGTTAATTTATCGGGTATTTGAGACACAATCAACCGCGCAATACTTTCCCTTTAAAAATGAAATCGGGCTCAACTAATGAGGGGCGGGTCATTGGCAATCTTCGAGAGCTTGGTGCTCTGCGTGAACTTTGTGAGCTTCGCGATAAATCTTTCGTTGATTAGCCAAATGATTGCCGCATCAAGAAGGGTTCTCACCAAGTTCCACAAGTTCACGAAGCTCACCCAGCAGACAAACACATTGGCGGGATTTATGAAACCCTGAAAAAAAATTGGGCGAGTCCTTAGCGGGCTGAATGGGGCAAGCAGGGGATTTTCGACATCCTGTTCGCTTCAGCTTTTTGGGGACTCGCCCGTGGCAAATTTTTTAGTGACCTGAACCTTTACCTCTTACCCTCTTCTTGTTTTAAGCATCTATGGCGATTCAGGCTGATGCGCATAAAGCATCTTTAGTTCACTCTATCGTTGAACCGAAAGCATTAAGATTTTGCGCGCAAGCAGAAGCCCGCAAACGCCTGACTGTAGTGCCCAACCGCCGCGCTATTGATAATCGCACGGTCAACCGCGGTTACCGTTACCACATAACCGCAAGGCTGCATATTGGTCGTAACCAGCGACCAGGCATCCCCGGGCGCGACCGCCGTTTGCAAGGTCCCGCTAGTGGGTGAGAGTTGTCCTGCCGGAGCCGCAAACGGTGTGGTCGTCAGACTGTAGGAGCCGAAATATTTATCACGCGCCACAAAGTGCCCGTTTACCGTCGCTCCAACCGTGAAATCTTTACAGTCGCCGCCGCTGTCAATATGCACGTCAACCTCAGGGGCGGTGTTGTCGAGTTGAATATAATGTGTGGCTACACCTGGCAAGAGCACATCGCCAAGGGTTGCCAGTTCAAGCTTGATTTCCCAAAGATCATCGCCCGTCGTATCCCACCAGGCCAAGACATTGTCAATATTGAAGAAGGGATTAACGAAAGTAAAGAATCCCAGACCATCAGCCGTTTGAGTGGTGAATATCGTTCCGGTCAAATCCGTGAGCTTCATCGTAGTGGTCACCGTTGTCCAGGCAATGTCGCCTACTTTTCTTACTTGTACGCGATACTTGTAACCCGGGTAAGAAGGACCTTGTAAAACGACGCGCCCACCAAAAGGACACGGACGCCCCAAGCTATCGGGTGGCAGTCCATTGAGCGCAAAGAAGGCGTCAGGCTTGGTCAATCCGACATTCACACCGGCATTAAATATTTTACTGATCGGGATGCCGCCGAGTACGCCGATGATGGGTTCAGGGGTTTCGCCAACCGCCGGTCCCGGATTGATTTGCACATGGGTATCCAGGCGATTGCCATAAAAGTTCAAGGCATTCGGATTTGTCGTAGACGGCAAGGCGTTCCACGAAAGCACGGCGCGAATGCGAGCGATTTTCGGATTTCCGCAATTCCTTCGATGTTTTGTCAGGTCAACCGGCAAGATTACCGAATAACACAAATCCGATGCCGGCCGGCGCGGGATGTCGTGGACATTCAACGACACTGTTCCCAAGTAATCCCACTCGCAGGTATTATCCCAATCCGCCCAGAAAGCGACATGTTCAAAACTACCGTGATGACACAAATCGCCCGAATAACCGCCTTGTCGCTTGATATGCAAGGTCGCCACCAGTCGTTCGAGATTGTTATCTAATCCCACACACTCCAACTCTTCGTAATCAACATTCGCTTGCGTTTTTGCAAGGGCAGCGATAGCCGCTTCTAAATCCAGACCGAGGGCTTTCCACTTAGCGGACTTGCTCGTGGCAGCATCAACGTTGAAAGCCGGAGCCGCCAGGGCTTCTTGAATATCGCTCAGACCGAAACGATGCGGCTCAACGACTGGCTCTTCATCCTTGGCTTTCTTGACGGATTTGTACATCTTCGCCAGTTCGGCCAGCTCAAATGGCGGCGGGTCAGGAAGCGGAATCGGGATGACGCCCGCGGGCTCGTACTCTGTAGGAATTTTGATTTTGAAATCCGGCTGGAGTTTCAAATCTTTAATCAACCCAACGGTGAGGTCATCAATGAAGTCAAGAACCAGCCTTCTTCGCGGTTTGATTTGAATCCGACATTCTAGGACATTGCCCCACACCGGGGGCCAGTTTTCATTACCGACAGGCGGCATCCATTCCCAGGAGAGAATGGCGCGAACTTGCGGTAGTATCGGTCGCCCGCAGCGGTCTCTTTTGGGGTCGAACCGTTGAGTGACAACGTACGAGAGCGGTTTGTTGGGTTGACCAGCGCAATCATTTGCATTGGGGAGGTCATGAACATTGGTGGCCACGACGCCGGCATCTACCCAACCGCCGCCATAGTTGACGAAAAAGCGCACATATTCCCGCGTACCTGGTTGACATAGGGTGCCGCCATAACCGGTTGGACGTTTAATTTGGATCGTCGCTTCGAGCAGATTGGCATCGGGGTTATATCCTATACAAGTTAATTCTTCATAAAATGTGTTGCCGATGATTTTCTTCACCGGTTTTATTTGGCTATCGGCAAGGTTGCCGAAATAATTTGGATTAGCCAAAACCAGTTCTTTAAATTGCAGACGTTCTCTTTCAATGGCGACAACGTCGCCAGCCGCTGGTTTTGGTTGTTGAGATTTTGGTGACATATTGGACTCCTTAAATTTAGGTTGAGCGATTTGAACAGACCGGTATTGATTCAAGCTCACTGTTCCACATCCGGCTTGAGCCAATTCGTTATTCAAAATGCCGTTAACGTAGAAAGGGGTACGTTAAAATGAGGTCGCGTTTTCGGTTAGGCAAGGGGGAGGTTTAGGTGAAGGGTGTTACCAGTTGTTATCAACGCTTGCCTTCTGTTTATCTATTTCACACACGCGCTCTCATAGACGGAAAATAAAATTTTCATGATGCATAAAAATCCGGTTATCAATTAATAATGAGGTCAAGGCCTTTGTGTCCTTTGTGGTCTAGGTGAGAAGGCTGATTGATAATTTCAATGATAATAGGTTCATCGAAGATTTCTCACCAATTTGATGAACCAATTTAAATAATGGCGAGTCTGGCAAACGCTGAGTGCGTCAAGCGCCTGCTGGCAAGTTGCATGATGTAGGGTTTGCCAGACCCGCCTAAAAAATATAGAGAAGTTCTTAAAATCCGCTTCTCAATAGTTCAGGCAGTTTTATTCTTCTTCTTCTCCAGCGGGACAACAACGATACTCTTGGGATTTCTCCAGGAGTTCAATCTTCTTCTTCAATAATTCATTTTCCAGCGCCTTGCGTTCCAGTTCTAAATCAATCTGCTTTTGCAAGGCCGGCTCACAGACATCGCAATCATCTAGACAACCCTTTACCAGCAGACCCGGTGTTGGCAGCGAGGATTGAATCTCGATAGAAAATTTTCTTTTCGTGTCATCGGTGACCACGCCGCCCGTTTTATCAAGCAAGCCGACGGCTACCAGTTCTTTATCAACCTGTTCGAGCGCCTGTAGACGAATAGCCGCCGGGAAGGGTTGCGGCGCCGCGACCGCAGCGGCTGTGAAATCGAGGTCAAGGAAAGCGCCACCCGGTTGCAACCGTGTGCTGACCGCAAGCCCGGCTTGTTTGCGCGCCAGGGCGCTACGTCTGCCAATCTCTTCAACTTCCAATCGCCCTTTATCAGTTGCCAGTACATTATTCGGTATCGTTCCGACATCGCCTTGTGAGACAAATGAATTATTAGTGACCTTGGTATTATCGGCCGGGTCAACGATGCGACGCTCGATAGATTCAAGGGTGATTTTAATGGTTTGCAATTTATTGATTCGATAAAAGAAGAAAGTAATCGCATGGCAGCGGTTGGGATTGGCGAACTCCCTGGATGACGATTCAAAGTGGTCTTCGGATTCGCTTTCAATATGCGTGCGAGTTTGCACTTCGCCAATCGAAACCGTGCTTGAGGCGCGCGCCCCCATCTCCGAACGACGATGCGAGGCTCTCGTATGTTGCGAAAGCTCGCGCAAGAACTCGCTGGTTGATGAAGCGTTGTGAGACCCGCTCACATCTACGGACGGCCCGCCGAAAAGGGTTTCAAAAAAACCGCTGGTTTCGGCGTGCCCCTGACTTGAACCGCGCGAGGTATTGGTGGCGCGGGAAAAATCTTTGACCGTTACATCTGACATGAAATCGCTCATGCTCGACATATAGAAATGTTCTTCCGAGGTCTGTGCGTTGCGATAGCTTACCTTGGTGGCGCTATCGAAAGTGAAATGGGTTCGGCGGTCGGTGGTAAACAAGCGCACCTTTTCGCCGGGAAGCAGGGTGTTGGTGTAGACCAAATCGCCAAGCGCCATCGGTCCAGGACAGCGTTCAATGCGAATGTGAATAATCACCTCGACGGGCACATTTTGGCGACGGTCGCCGGCGCCGACGACTGCGCTGTGTCGCAAGCGATAGTGAAAATCGAGCACGTCACAAGCTTTATCCGTAACCAGCGGCGGGCAACAGGGTATAGGGTTTTCAATATCTGTATCTTTCATAAATTGACTCCTATCATTTGCGTCATCAGGGGGGTGTGACGATTCGCGAATTTGACAAAACGCGTACCCGCAAAACCCCGAGCACTTGGTCCGGCACCGGCGCTTCGACACACGTCTACTGATGAACGCGATTCGGTTTCTATTAAAATTTTTCGGGACGTATCTGAATAGACCGGTATTAAGTTTAAGCCCCGAGATACGCCTGTGAGCTTAAGCGGTTGCGCTATTCAAATCGCCCATATCTTGAAAAGTGGTTCGTACTGGTGAGGAAATCGTTATTGTAGAGACAAGCAGGGAGGTCTACCTTTAAGAGGTTTTCGAGGATGAGTATTACAACACGTCCCTCAGTCTATTCCCACTCACCCCCAATATGACGGAAACGGTTTTTATTACGATGCAAAAAAATAGCCTGATCAGGTAGGGAAGGTTACAAGCGAGGCGTTAAATATAGGTTTCATCAACATAGCACCACGCCCAATTTTCGCCCGGCTCGATTGATTTCATAACCGGATGACCGGTCTCTTCAAAATGTTTGGTCGCATGTTTGAACTTCGATGAATCGCAACACCCGACGTGCCCGCATACCTGACACATTCGCAGATGCACCCATTGATAATGACCGGCCAGACACTCCTGGCAACCGACGGTTAGCGGCGACACTTCGCGGGCCTGCGTGAGGTGTTGGCATTTGCCGAGCGGCAAGCCGTGTTCGAGTTCACATACCTCTTCGGCTACCGGTCGCTTGACGGTTTCAAGCAAGATTTCTGCAAACAAGGTCACCAGCACCAGGCTAATCAACGCCAGTGGCGGCAAGGATTCGCCGAGGACTGCGAGAGCAAAAATAATGACGATAACTGTTGCTCTGGCCCAAACCAGATGATGGCTTCGCACAGAGAGGCGAATAGCCGTAATCGAGATGAGAAACAGCGCCACACCGCCGCACAACACCCAGCGCGTCACCGGCGAAAGCGCCAGATTGTGGGCTTCGCTGATGGCGTGCTGGGTGCTCACGCCGATGGCTGAAATACCTGCGGCGATGGTGAAGTGCGCGTATAGGTAAACCTGCCCGGCCAGCACCCAGCCTTTGCGAATGCCGTAGGTTTCCACAAAATCGTAATACAACCACCAAACCGATGCGGCAATCCCAAAACTGCTCGCCCCAATCGCTGCTGAAACCAGTTGCCAATCGGTTCCGTGAATGCCCGTAACGCCGGTTAAAACGGCTTCGCCAATGACAATCAAGGTAAATAAACCAAAGCGTTCGGGAACGTGGGACGCATCATACGGGGTACGTTTGGCGACCGATAGATTGACAAAGGCGGTCGCCAGTTCGACCAGAAAACCGCTTGCCCAAAGTCCATACCTGAGAGGCGCCTCAACAAAAATCGAAGCGAGCCAGAGCGTCGTGCCGAATGTGAAGCCAGCGATATAACGCGTGCAGAGTTCTCGCGCCAGCGGCACGTGATAGTTCGCACGGGCATAGAGGGCAATCAAAATGGCGCGCACGACAACATAGGAAATGGCAAAGGCGCGGTCGCCGCCGTGCAGGACGCCGCGCACATTGATGGCCAGCGCGGCCATTGCCAGCATGCCGCTGAACATGATCAGGCGAAAGATGACTTCATCGCTCTCGAACCGGTCGGCGTAAAAACTATAGCCAACCCAGGCCCACCAGACCGGCGCAAAGAGTGCCAGATAGAGCAGCAATCCCATGAAGGTAAAATCCTGATTGAGCGATTGCGCGACTTGCGCGACCGCCAGCACGAAAATCAAATCAAAAAATAATTCCAGCCAACTCGCGTGGCGTTCTTCGCCGGTGTTTTCAATACTGCGTAATTTCGGTCGCTTGATTAAATTCCCGACTTGCATGGATGACCTTTCATTTCCTTGAATCGTTCGTTAAGAGTATGCCGAAACCGGCAGCGGTTATTCCATTACAAAATCCGCTTCCGCTTTCAATCAATCATATAAATCATCTATGATTAAGAACAGGGGCAAGGACAAAAAATAATTCATCACAAAGTTTGAAGGAGAGAGATTCATGAAAAATGCAATGCGATATTGCTTATTTGCCTTTGTCCTGTTCATCACCGCACAAACGCTAGCCGTTGCCCAACAATCGTCAACCGAACTGCCGAAAGTCATCACCGATGAATACATCATTAAAGAGACCAAAGGAAAAAGATTGGTTGTGGTTAAAGCGACCGATGTTGAAACGGTCGCCAGCGCGCCGACCACCCCCAGAGATGCAAATTTTGAAGAGCGGAATTGGAATGAGCGGTTAAAGGCAGCGCAAGCGCGCGTTAAAGAGTTGAATCGCCGCGCCGACCAAACCGAACTGGAAATCAACCGTTTGCGAAATTTTCTCTACGGCGCAGAACCCCGTCCGGCAAATGAACATAAGAACCTGATTAATCAGATTGGCTTGTTAACCGAAGATTTAAGAGCCCTGCGCGCCGAAGCCACCCGCGCCCAAGCCCAGGTTGACGCGATTTTAGATGAAGGCACGGTCAGAGGCTTCAGGGTTTTGTCACCGGGCTTAACCACCAGAAGCGGCCGCCCGAGCACCGACGCCTTTCGGCAACGCTACGGGGAACTCCAACAGGAACTCGCCGATATCAGGTCACGTGAAGCGGTTTTGCAACTGCGCGCCAATGATATATTCCGCCGCATCTTGATTAATTCGGGAACCGGCGACGAGTTTTATAACAACAGTTTGCGCGATGATAAGTATGAATCGGAAAGTGAATTGGAAAATACCCGCTTGCGGGTAGCGAAAATTAACCTCAAGCTCGAAGAGTTGCGCGCCCAGGCGCGCGCGGTCGGCATTAAACTGGATTGATAAATGAATTGGTATTCGTAGTCCGACCCTCTGTGAGGCGATAAGCTTAACCTTCTCGCCCTCCCTGATAGTCGGACTACAGATTTCACCACCCCTTATTCGCCGTTGTCACTGCCAATAATATTTCCTTGAACTAAATTCCGCTGACTATCGTTTTAACCCTTCGGAACACAGCTTTCTCCAAAAAATTTGGGATAGATAAAAGCAGAATAGGAATTATTAAAGAGATGAAGTTTCTCGAAGCAATCGGTCTGGCGCTCTCAGCCATCAAGGCACACAAACTGCGCTCATTTTTAACCCTTCTGGGGATTATCTTCGGTGTCGCGGTGGTCATTGTGGTGGTTTCAATGGTTGAAGGCTTTAACAACTATTTTGAATCGAAAATCTCTGACCTCGGCTCGAACGCTTTCGTCGTTGATAAAATGGGCATCGTCACCAGCATGCAGGAGTGGATGGAGAAGAGTCGCAAGAATAAAGACATTAAGATGGATGATTTGAAAGCCATCAAAGAGAAGACCAATCCGGCAATTGTCAAAGATGCCGCCGCGCAAACCCGCCGTCGCGGGACGGTGAAATACGAATCTAAAGCCTTACAGGATGTCTTGATTCAAGGCGCAACCGCCAATCTCCTGGATATTGATTCGACCAAAATAGAGCAGGGAAGATTTTTCACCCAAACCGAAGAAGACCACGGCGATGCGGTCTGCTTCGTCGGTTATGAAATTGTCAAGCAGTACTTCCTTTCCGTAGACCCGATTGGCCGTGAGATAAAAATTGAAGGTCGCCCCTTTCGCATCATCGGCATCGCGCAAGAGAAAGGTTCGGTATTCGGCAATCCGCAGGATAACTTTTTAATCATGCCGATTTCGACTTACCAGAATATCTTCGGCTCGCGGGGCACGATTGCTTTGCGCGTCGCCGCCACGGGTAAGGAAAGCCTCGAACAAGCGCAGGACGAAGTGCGCGTCATTTTGCGCGCCAAAAGACATTTGAAGTACGAAGACCCGGATAATTTCGGCATCGTTTCATCCGAAGCGTTAAACGGTATACGCGACAGAATTTTCGGAACCATCAGCATCGTTGCTGTCGGTGTCACCTCTATTGCATTGGTTGTCGGCGGCATCGTCATTATGAACATGATGTTGGTGAGCGTAACCGAGCGCACCCGCGAAATCGGCGTGCGCAAATCACTCGGCGCAAAACGCAGCGACATCTTAAAACAATTTTTAGCTGAATCTACGACCCTTTCATTAGTAGGCGGAGCCGCCGGAGTCGGGCTCGCCTATGGCGTTTCAAAGATTGTCACCTATGCGCTGTCTTTCCCGACAACCTTGCCACTCTTTTGGACCTTTATGGCGCTTACGGTATCGGCAAGCATCGGACTTTTCTTCGGCATCTATCCGGCGATGAAAGCGGCGAAATTAGACCCCATTGACGCATTAAGAGCAGATTGAAGCAGTCAGGAGTCAGAAGCCAGAATAAAAATTGAAGCCGGCGCAATGCGCCTCCAATTTCATTCTGAATTCTGGATTCTGACTCCTGAATTCCTAAAGGAAATTATGGATCGCATTATTAAACGACAGGATTTTCGTGAGAGCATTGTGATGGCGCTTTCGACTTTGAAAGCCCATAAATTTCGTTCGATCTTAACTGTGCTGGGTGTGGTTATCGGCACCTTGACCGTGATGGTCATTGCTGCATTTATTGCCGGACTCGATAAGCAGTTTCAAAAAGATATTGAAGTCTTCGGCACCAACACCATGTTCGTCTATAAATTCAATCCGGGTTTTCACACCGGCAGATTATCGCCCGAAGAACGTATGCGTAAGCCCATCTCTTACGAAGATGCGATGGCGATTAAAGAGTTCTGCCCGTCGGTAAAATATGTAGCCCCTTTTCTTGGCCCCGATATGCCGCCCAAAGTTCGTTATCAAAGCGAAGAGCTTTATGTGAATCAGGTGCAGGGAACCTTGCCTGAGTACGAACGCCTGGCTTCGGTTCACGTGACCGAAGGGCGCTTTTTTACAGAAATCGAGAATCAACATCGCGTCGAAGTCTGCGTGATTGGCGCCGACATCGCCGATAAATTTTTCCCGGGTCAACCGGCCTTAGGAAAACAGATTAACGTCGATGATAAGCCCTTGACGGTCATCGGCGTGTTGCAAAAGCAAGACTCGTTTTTTATGGGCGAAAATGATGGCGGCAATCAAAACCGCGCCGTCTATGTCCCGTATCAAACGATGAAGAAGATGTACCCGCAAGAAGACGACCATTTCGTCATGGCACAAGCCGAAGATGGCAAGATGATGGATGCGATTGACGAAGTGCGCAATCTGTTGCGTCGCCGTCGCGAAGTGGCTTACAACAAGGATGATAATTTCGCCATCTCGACACCCGATGCGATTACCGAACAGTTTCACCAAATTACCGGCGGCATTGCGATTTTAATGTTTGCGATTTCAAGCGTTGGTCTGCTGATCGGCGGCATTGGCGTGATGAACATTATGTTGGTGAGCGTTACGGAACGCACCAAAGAGATTGGCGTTCGTAAAGCCATTGGCGCGCGACAGATTGACATCATGCGGCAATTTTTAATTGAAGCCATGACGCTTACCGGTTCCGGGGGATTATTAGGAATTGCCATCGGTTGGTTGCTGGCTATGTTAGTGAATTTGATTTTGCCGGTTTATGTTCCCTTGTGGGCGCCGATTGCCGGAATCAGCGTGTCGTGTGGCATCGGCCTGGTGTTTGGACTGTGGCCCGCCCGTAAAGCCGCGCGTCTCGACCCGATTGAATCGCTCAGATATGAATGAAGATTGCCTATTAGCTGAGCAGCTTTTATTGCCGATAAGCTTTAACCTGCTAAACCGAGACGTCGTAACAGGTCTTGAAATCGAGGGTCCGAACGTAAAGGGTCAAAAAATGGTGATTGCTTGATGAGCGCACTTTCTGCATTATGGTCGGTAATCGCAAAGGCTAACCATTTGAAGGCTTCTTCTTTCTGACCCAGCAAGGTATAGAGTTGGGCAAGGCGGATTGGCGAACTATAATTGCCTTTGGCTCGGTGGCTCAGTTGTTCGGCGAGGTCTTTTTGATAAATGCCGCGGATGCCTTTTTTCGCATACGCCTGACGGAAAGCCGCTACATCGGCTGCGCTTCGGCCGTCGAGAATCAATGTTTTGAAGTAGGCCTCAGCCGCCTCTTTCTCTCTTCCCTGAAATGAGTAAAGTAATGACATCGCCCGGTGCCCTGGCGCAAAGTTCGGCTCCATCTCGATGACTTTCAAGCCCTGGGCGATGGCTTCGTCCTGATGTCCTGCATTCCACAAAATAATTGACATATCAGAATTGATCATCATATTTAATGGATCAAGGGCTTGCGCATGGTTGATTGCCTGAACAGCTTCATTGTATTGCCCTACAATATCCAGTTGGAATGCTTGAACGTGGTAGGCTCTTGCAAGGCTTGGATTGAGTTCAAGCGCGCGTTCAAACTCCTTACCCGCCTCGGCCCATTGCCATTCCATTTGATAAATATTGCCGAGAGCCGTATGTGCTTCAGCCACACTTTCGTCAATTTTTATGGCTTGCAGTGCGGCAGCCTTGGCTTTGGGCAGGGCTTCTTTCGGGTCAAGAGGTACGTGCCAGATACCCTGGATATAACTGTCCGCTAGCCCGGCATAAACCAATGCATAATTCTGGTCTAGCAAAATTGCCTGTTCGAAGTGTTCGATGCTGCGCAGGATGCCGTCCGGGGTTCGTTTGTTCCAGTAGTAGCGACCTTTTAAGTAAGCCTGGTAAGCGTCAACATTCTGGGTGTAGCGTCTTGCCGTTTCCGCCGCGCCGCAAAACCGGACTCTCAGTCGGGCAGCCACACTACAGGCAATCTCGTCTTGAACCACAAGAATATCTTTTAACGCGCGATTGTAACTGTCTCCGGTCCAGATGACGCTGCCATCTTTGGTGCTGATCAAACGAACGTCCACGCGAACCGTATCGCCGTTTTTGCGAACACTGCCTTCTAAAACTGCCATCACGTCCAATTGCTTACCGATTTCTCGCGGGTCTACATCTTTATCTTTGAAGGTAAAGACGGAATTGCGCGAAATGACTTTCAATCCATCAATCCTTGATAGTTCGGTAATAAAGGTTTCGGTAAGCCCGTCGCTGAAAAACTCCTGCGATTCATCCTTCGATAGATTCTTCAAGGGTAGAACGGCTATCGAACGAATTGGTGAAATTCCGGTTTTGGATTCGACCTTGCCATAGTTGCGCAGGAGCAAAAAGGCAATCGCCATTAACCCAATGACGGCAAGCAAACTGGTGAGCGCCATGACGCGGCGCGAAAGCTTTTGCCGGGTTACGGGAGGCGCAGACGCGGTTTGCGGCTGGGGTTCCGGCGATAAGGAGGTGTCAATCTCTTCTTCGATAATCACGCGAACGCCGCGCATTTTTTCGACTTCAACAATGGACGGGTTCTCTTCGATGACTTCTTCGACCGCGCCGACGTACCGATAGCCGCCCGCATAATGGGTCTCAATAAAGCGCGCTTGACCAGCGCTGTCACTCAAGGCCTTACGAATCGCGCCGACGCATTTTCTCAGGGTGTCATCGTAAACGTCGTGACCGTCCCAAAACTGGTCAAAGAGTTCTTGTCGCGTCACCACGCGGTCGCGGTTTTCGATGAGGTAGACCAGGACCTGAAACGGGCGTGGGGTCAGATGGACGGGATTATCTTCCAGATAAAGCAACAGTTTATCAGGCTCAAGGCGGTATTTATCCAGAAGATAAATCTTATGCATCTGAACAACCATCATAACCTCCGACAATCCTCATTTTTCCGTTTGTTTTCCGATTCTTTTCCAGATTCATGCCTCTGAAATTCATAGAATCGGAGTTGTTGAAGGTGGCGCAGGCTTCAGTCTGTGAATTTATGAAAGTCAAACGAACTGGAGTCTGTGCTGCCAAAAAGGTACGCCGATTATAACAATTATTGGATTCGAGGCAAATACTCAATGATAAAACGACGCATTGAAATTATCGCATTCGAACGCGAACGGATCATCAAAAAACCGGCGCAGATGCTCTGCCCGATTTGTCAGATGAGCAGCGAATTTCTCACCACCCGGCAAGCCAGCGTTCTCGCTCAGGTCACCCGCAAAAGTATTTATCGCTGGCTGGCAACCGGGAAAGCGCACGGCCTGAAGACCGCTGGGGGCGGGCAGCGTATCTGTCGCCATTCCTTATTTCGCTCGTCTCCTTCAGAGGGAATTGCCAGTCAAATTTACGCTCATCCGGCAGAAATAGAAAATGGCTCAACGCCAAATGTTTACCTGATAAGTTAAGGAGTTGTCCCATGCCCAGTCATGCTCATCGCTTGATCAGTCTGTTGCTAGTAATTTCAATCCAGAGTCTATTCATCATCCTACCGGCCACCCTTGAGAAGGTTCCGCAACTCGTAACCCGCGCAGATTCGCTACGGCAAGACCGCAAGGTTGATTTAACGACCCAAGAGATTGGTTTCAAGAAAATGCCCTTACGATTTGAGGTCAATCGCGGACAGACCGACGCGCAAGTGCGATTCATCGCCAGAACCTCAGACAACACGCTCTTTCTTACAGCAGGCGAAGCCGTGCTCAGTCTGCCAAAATTGACTCCAGAGCCTGAGGCCAAACACGCATCCCGCAAATCCGCCTTTGAAAACAAAATTCACCCTGTCGAAAGCGCGACGATTCGCTTACGTCCCGTTGGCAGCAACCCGCAGCCGCGCCTCACAGGAATGGATAAGCAACCAGGCATGTCCAATTACTTCATCGGCAACGACCCACGAAAGTGGCGCACCAACGTCGAAGCTTATGCGAAGGTCAAATATGAAAATGTCTATCCCGGCATCGATTTGATCTATTACGGCAACCAAGATGGGAAGATTGAGTATGACTTCAAAGTGGCTGTGGGAGCCAATCCTGAGTTGATCGCTATGTCGGTCGAGGGGGCTGAGCGGGTTGCCTTGGATGAAGAATCCGGCGGTTTAATTTTAAGCACAGCCGTTGGTCGTGTGCGTCAACACGCGCCGCGAATCTATCAGGAGATCAACGGCAACAATCAAGAGGTCGCCGGACGGTACCGCTTGCTCGAACCGCATCAGCCTATCCAAAATCCCGAATCTAAAATCCAAAATCCCCTCGTTGCTTTTGAAGTCGGCGACTACGACAAAGATAAGCCCCTGGTGATTGACCCGGTGGTGGTCTATTCGACTTTGTTGGGCGGCGCGGCGGGTAACTTCGACGGTTCAAAAGGAGTGGCGGTTGACGGGCAGGGCAACGCCTACATTGTTGGCACCGCCGAATCGAGCGATTTTCCGACGCGTAATGCGCTTGACGGGACGCCGCCACCGAGGTTTTTTTCCAAGGCGTTTATCGCAAAATTCGCGCCCGATGGGTCGTTGATTTATTCAACGTTTTTAGGCAGCGTAGACGGCAATAGCAGCGGTGATGCCATCGCCGTAGATGCAACAGGAGCGATCTATGTCGCGGGCACTGCGAACCCCGGATTCCCTATCGTGAATGCTTTTCAACCGACTGCGGGCAGTTTCTCTGATGCTTTCCTTACCAAACTGAATGCGGAAGGAACGGCAATCATCCATTCGAGCTTTCTTGGCGGCAATCAGGGTGAAAACGTCAAAGACCTCAAGCTGGACGCCCAGAATAATGTTTATATCCTTGGCGAAGTCCCCGGACGCGGCGAGGCGAGTGTGACGTTTCCGACGGTCAACCCGACTCAAGCAAACTACGGTGGCGGCGACCGCGATATGTTTTTATCGGTGGTTGCGCCGACTGGCTCCAGCCTGTCCTTCTCTACGTTTATTGGTGGCAATGGCGACGAGGAAGCGAGTTCGGTTTCGGTCTCACCTAATGGCAACCGGTTAGCGGTCAGCGGCGCTAGTAACTCCACAAATCTAACCGCAGGTGGGATTGCTCCGCTGGAAGAAGACCCAAGCTGTGACGAATTAGAGTCGCTATTAGCGTTCCTGGAAAAGGCTAGTCCAGGGGTAAACCCCAATTTAAGCTATATACGCTTTAGGGTCGAGGATGAGCGTAGTCAGGGCCTCTCTTGTCTGGACATACTTTCGATTATCGAACCAGACATTTATGCTGCGAGCGGAACAAGAGCACAGTCGCAGAACTTAGCGGTCACAAGTGGAGGCGGGTTTGACGTTCACATCATTGAAGGGGATGTTACCGTCAAAACCCCTCGAGTGAAATCCAGCTTCGGCGGCAGACGTGACGAATTTTTCGAGGCAACCACCAGAGATTCACGCGGTGCAATCTATGTCACGGGCGACACCACCTCAACCGACCTGCCGACTGTCGGCCCGACACAGGCCACGCCTGGCGGCCCGAACAATAACGGCTTTGTCGTCGTCTTCGCCCCCGATACTTACGATGTGCTGTTTGCGACCTATCTGGGCGGCGACGGGCTTACCTTGCCGGAAAGCATCGCCGTCGACGCGCAAGGCAACATCTTCGTCAGCGGGGTGGTCACCATAGGCACGACCTTCCCGACCACAGCGGGCGCCTTTCAACGCGAACTCAAAGGCCGCAATGATGCATTTTTGGTCAAATATTCGGCGGTTGATGTTCCTATTGGCCCTGACTTTACTTTGAGCTTCGCGTCGTCAACTGTTACGGCGACGACCGGCAAGACCAAAGTTACGGCCAACATCAACCGCTCTGGCGGTTTTACAGGGAATGTCACGATTACACCTGTGAGCTTGCCTGCGGGAGTCCTTATGGTTGGCGAGTCGGCGTCAACAACTGGAGGGAGCGTCAAGTTCAAACTAAAAATCAAAGGCAGCGCCCAGCGCGGTACGCATCAAATGACCTTTGCGGCCAAAGACGATGCGGGCAAGACGCGAACCGCTTCGTTCACACTGGTCATTCAATAATGGCAAGATTAGTCGCGACACCAGAGATGATTCATCAAATGCATTGAGCAGCAAGTGTATGATTTAAAAATATACTGCTGCTCAATCTTTCTTGCGTTCGCTCAGAATTGCCCAGGCAACAAAACCTGCAATGGCCAAACCGAAAACGACTGCTACTAAAAGAAGAAAAATAACGACCAATCTTTCAGCCTTTCCAACGCACCTAAACCTGATGAAATTTAGCGCCCTGCCATCTGTAGTTCAACCAGGGCGCGTCTCGCAAACGGGCGCGCCATCTGTTTGCGCCAGCCCATCACGAAATCCGTATTATCCAAAGGACGCGCTTTGAGGTAACAAGCCTCGGCCGCCGCTTCGATGTTTTCTTGATTGAACGGTTGACCGACGAGCGCCGCTTCCGCGTCTTTGACTTCTACAGGCGCAGGAGCCACGCCCCCTAAAACGATGCGCGCCTGTTCAATGGTGCCGTCCGACGCGACTTCCACCATTGCGGCGACGCCGAGCACAGGGAAATCGAAGGCGCCTCGACGACGGAGTTTTTTATAAACGGCGCGTTTGCCCTGTATCGGCGGAATGAAAATTTCCGTAAGCAATTCGCCAGCGTTTTTGTGCAGATAATTGATGCCGTCATTATTGTAGAGGTCTGCGGCTTCAACGACGCGCTCGCCTTCGGTTGAAATGAATTTAAGTTGCGCGCCGAGCGCCACCATCACCGGGGCTAAATCCGAAGATTGCACCGCCCAACATTTCGGACTGCCGGGCGCGACCCAGCAGACATCGCCGTCTTTCTTCAGGCAGAAGTTGATGCCTTTGCGCCATTCGTAATTCTGGTCGTAATAATTGCAGCGCGTGTCTAACAGCAAGTTGCCGCCAATCGTTCCCATATTGCGCAGCAGCGGTGTTGAAATCAACTTCGCGGCATCAGACACCACCTTGTGCGATAGCGTGACCGCTCTGTTTTCACAAACGTCACTCAATAAAATGCCCGCGCCGATGGTCAGCCCCGATTCCGCATCGCCTGTAATGGCATGCAATTCTTGAAGTCGCATGACCGAGATAACGGTCTTTGGCGTTTGTTGACGACGTTTCATATTCGGATAGAGGTCGGTGCCCCCAGCAACAAACATTGCATCGCCTGTATCGGCTTTCATTTTCACCGCGTCTTCAATCGTCTTTGGGACGCGGTATTCAAATTTCGGAAGTCTCATCATAACGGTTTATTTCTCTATTTATGTAAACACTCTTTCCAAACTCTTTTAATTTCAAGTTGCATCGAATTTTACTTTTGCATAAATGCTCGAAAGACTTAGAGCCATTTCAAGTGAAGGTAACTCAATAGAATCTTGTAGCCCGTCGCACTCAGATAATACCCATTTGTTATTTTCTTGTTTGAAATAATGGTCAATGTGAGGTGCGTGCTGTGAAATTAGCACATACTCTTTGAAGGTCTCCAACTTTCGATAACGTAAAAACTTTTCACCCCGGTCGTAAGCTTCTGTTGAAGGAGAAAGAATTTCAACAATGAGCAAGGGATTAATTAAATTATCTTTATACTTGTCGCGATAAATAGGCTCGCCACACACAACTACAGCATCAGGATAAGCGTACATTCCGTGTTTGCTGAGATATATCTTCATATTACTTGTATAAACCTGGCAGGGCTTTTCTCGAAACTGAATATTGAACTCTGCACTTACATTCGCTTCAATTAGAATATGCGCCTCGCTTGCACCAGCCATAGCGAATATTTCACCGTCAAGATATTCGCTCTTGTAATCGGTTTCCCGCTCCATCGCTAAATACTCTTCAGGGGTGAATAATTTTTTCGAATTTGATGCTATAACACCCTCCCAATTCTAATTGAAGGCAAACAGTTAATCCCGAAGATGCACAGCCTCGTGAGGCATCTCGCGCCCGTCGCCGCCTTCAGTTGGCGTTAATACCTTTAACGGTTCGCCCCAATCAACACTCGGAATACCTTTTGGGCCGAAGCGACCTTCCTGACCTTTGGCTTTTGCTTTGATTGCCGCGAGAACTTTTTCAGGTGACGCCGGGACTTCATCAACATAGACCCCGACGGCGTCATAAATCGCATTCACTACCGCGGGCATCACCGGAAGCAGAGGGCCTTGCCCGACCTCTTTCGCGCCATATGGCCCATTGGGGTCGGGGTCTTCGACCAGATAGGTTTTCACGTCGCACATCTCCATGGTCGTCGGGCTTTTGTATTCGAGCATGGAAGGGAATTTATGGACGATATTGCGGTTCGCGCGATAGGTCATCTCTTCCATCAAGACTTCGCCGAGTCCCATATAGACGCCGCCTTCAACCTGTCCCATCACCAGCGCCGGATTGATTGACTGGCCGATGTCGTGACCAATCCAGATGCGTTCGACTGTAGTGATGCCGGTTTCTGCATCAACGTCAACTTCGGCAATCGCCGCCGAATAACTGTAGGCCGGTGACGGGCCGACGCCTGCGCCTTTGAATTTTCCCGGTGAGCGCGGCGGCGTGTATGAACCGACCGTCCCTACGGTGCCGAATTTTGATTCTGCTAAGACCACGGCTTCTGCAAAAGTAACGCCGGTTTCGGGATTTTTAACATCAAAGACACGACGCTCGGCAAATGATAAGTCTTCAACCGGCACATCGAGTTTTTCAGCAACGGCTTTGGCTAAAATATCGCGCGCCCGTTCGGCCGCTTGAAACGCCGCGTTGCCGGTCATCAATGTGACGCGGCTCGAATAGCTTCCCAGATCAACCGGGGTTAAATCGGTATCAGCAGTAATGACGCGAATGTCGAACGGTTCAATGCCTAAAACTTCTGCGACGATGTAAGCGAGAATTGAATCCGAACCTTGTCCAATATCAGTCGAACCGCACATCACACATACGCCGCCTTGACGGTCTAAGCGAAGTTGGGTGCCCGAATGCGGCATATTATTCCAGTAAATCGGCAAGCCCGCGCCGCACAGATATGAACTGCAGGCGATACCCACACCTTTGCCGTAGGGAAGTTTGCGAAATTTGTTTTTCCAATCGCTGGCTTCGACAATTTTATCAATGCATTCGCCCAACCCCATTGAGCCAATGCGCAACCAGTTTGCAGTCACTGAATTTGCCGGCGCCAGATGGTTGCGGCGCATCTCTGCCGGGTCAAGCCCCAAATCATTGGCGATTTTATCGAGTTGCACTTCGAGCGCAAAACGTGGCTGGGGGGTGCCGTGGCCGCGTTTCGGCCCACAAGGCGGTTTATTGGTAAACAGCCTTGTGCCTTCAAATTTATAACGCGGCACGTCATAGGTCACGGTCTGCAATGCGCCTGTATAAAACGTGCTTGCTACCCCGTAGCTGCCATAGGCGCCGCCGTCGAGGAAGTTGCGGAAGTGCATGGCGGTTATGGATCCGTCTTTTTTCACGCCGGTCTTCGCCCACATCAACACTGGATGGCGACCACGATGACAATAAAATACCTCTTCGCGGGTGAGGGTGATTTTCACCGGCCGGCCGGTCATCATTGAAAGTTTGCAAACCGCAACTTCGTGATTGAACGGGTCGCTTTTACCGCCAAAACCACCGCCGTTCGGTGTCGCAATCACGCGAATATGCGCGGCGGGCAGCTCCAAAACTTTGGCAAGCGCGCGGTGCACGTAATGCGGCGTCTGCGTTGAACTCCACAGCGTCAGCTTTTCATCCGGGTCAAAGTTAGCAACCGCCGCGTGTTGTTCAATCGGCAAATGCGTATTGCCTTCATAGAAGAAGATGTCTTCGCGGATATGGTCGGCGTCGGCAAACCCCGCATCCATATCGCCGAATTCGAGCGACACCTTTTTATGAACATTGCCGTGGTCGCCGTAATTGTGAATGCGCGGCTCTGCAATTTGCAGCGCGTCTTCAATGGTGGCGATAGGCTGCAAGCGTTCATATTCGACTTCAATCAAATCCATCGCCTCAAACGCGGTGTCTTCATCAATGGCGGCAATTGCGGCAACCGGGTCGCCGATGAAACGAACTTTATCAATGCAGAGCGTGTGTTCGTCCTGGCTGACCGGCAAAATGCCGTAGGGAATCGGCAAATCTTTGCCGGTGATAATCGCGACGACGCCCGGAAGCGCCAGCGCTTTCGATACATCTATGCGTTTGATCAGTGCGTGCGGAAGGTGACTTCTGAGCAACTTCGCAAAAAGCATACGCGGCAAGACAATGTCGTCGGCGAATTTGGTTTGCCCGACGCATTTCTGGCGCGCATCAACTTTGCGATACGGTTTGCCGACAACTTTTAAGTTTCCATTTTTTCCGTTCTTCATTTTATTATTCGCGCCTTCCCTCACGGTCAGGCTCCTGAAATATTATTCCGACCCATAAACCATCTCTTGGGGAATGGTGACCGTTTCGCCTCGCAGTTTTGCCGCGGCCAGTTCGACGGCTTCATAAATTTTGATGTAGCCGGTGCAGCGACAAATATTTCCTGACAAGGCTTCTTTGATTTCATCACGCGAAGGACTGGGACTCTTCTCGATTAATTCCTTGGCGGCCAGCAGAAATCCGGGCGAACAATAGCCGCACTGTGCGGCCCCTAAATCAGCGAAGGTATCCTGCAACGGGTGAA
>JBIOWC010000350.1:0-3952 GCA_044868105.1 Blastocatellia bacterium | reverse complement strand
CGAAATAATCACCGGCCCGCAGCGTTGCGACCTTTTCGGTCTTGCCTTCAACCGTTATTTCAACCTGCGCTTCGCCTTCCATAATCAAATAGAGCCAATGTGCCTGTGAACCTTTGCGCGTCATGACTTCGCCGCGCACAAACGGCGCGTACTTCATACGCATCGCCAGTTCATGGAGCTCATGATCGGTTAATTGATTAAACATTTCGACGTATTTAAGCGCATTGATGCGGTGGTCAATCTCCTCTTTCTGTTTGCGCTCTCGTCGCACTTCATCATCATTGGTAATAAACAACGCTTGGGCTGGCATCGATAAGGGAATTTCCGCGCGGCGTAGTGCTGCGTGGATGCGCGAACGCACCACCGAATCGGTCGGGTCAGTTAGCGCCAAATCTGTTAACCAATAGCGCGCCGCGTAAGTGGCATAGCTATCCTTAAAATCCGTTACCAGACAATGCGGTGGCGGAATGGTCGCGATATTGGGAATCGGTTCGGCGCGCAGCGCGGTTTCAACCGTCTGGATGACATCGGTCGGCGCATAGCGAAAATCAACATTGAAATAAACCCACATGCGATGTTGCAGGGGCGAGCCTTCGCGTCGGCCAAGCAGAATGAATTGCCCTTTCATCAAGGTACTGTTCGGAATAATGATGGTGTCCCAATTGCGCGTTTCGATGGCGGTGTGTCGCCAGCGAATCTCTTGCACGCGCCCTTCCTGCTGGTCTATGCGAATCCAGTCGCCGACGTTAATGGTATTCTCCATCTGCAGAGCGAGGCCGCCGAGAATATTTCCCAGGGTGTCTTGTAGCGAAAAAGCGATGACTGCCGTAATGACCGCAGAAGTGGCAACGATGCTCGCTAAATCTACGCCGTTTCGCGAAAGCAAGGTAATGGCGGTGATGATGTAGGCGACCGCCAAAATTAAATCGCGCAAAATCAGCGGCACGTGAATGCGTAAAGTCTTCAGAAAAATCGCAAAGAAGAGAACTCCTGCAAGATTAATGACGGCGATGCTGGCTAAAAAGAGCGCCCCCCAACGGATGGCGCGATAGCTGAAATTTTCCGGGCTGGTTCCGAAATAAACAATGGCGCTGGCTGCCAGCAAACCAATAAAAGAGAGAACGAAGAGAAACATCGCCGCGCGTATGCGTTTGCGTTCGGTCGCCGCAAAATTGAATAGCAGAAAAGCGATGAGGACGAAGCCAATCACGCCCCAAAGTAATAGGCCATTAATGCCGGATGTGGTTTGGACGGTTTGCCAGAAGCTCATAATCGCGCACATCCTACTTTTTGTTTGTGGAAATAGGCAAGCGATGTTTGCTATCGGCGGGCCTAAGCTTTCGCAAAAGTTAGTCAGGTCGGGAAGCCATCTCTCTTGCCAAAAGGTCAGCGGCTTGAACACAATCGCTTATTGAAACGCCATTCAAATAGTTACCTGCGAGATAAATGCCTTCCAGTTGTTTGGTGAGTTCTGCAATGCGTTTAACCCTGGCGGCGTGACCGATATTGTATTGCGGAATGGCGCGCCGCCAGCGGGTAATGGAAACGACTTGCGGCGCTGTTTGAAGGCCAAGAATCTTCTTTACATCCTGATGCGCTTTTTCGACTAACGCATCGTCTGCGAGGGTTGCCAGCTCGGGGGTTCGCGCCCCGCCCATAAAGATAGTAAATAAACTTTTATCCTGGGGCGCGCGACCTGCAAATAGAGATGAACTGAAGAGACAGCCCAGTATATTCATCTTCTCTACAGGGGCAACCAAAACTCCGAATCCATCAACCGCATTGGTTCGCCCCTTATCATAAGCGAGATGCAAAATTGAAACCGGCGGATACTCAACCTCGCTTAGCAGTTGGCTCAACTCTTGTGAAAAGGGGGCGACCAAGGTTGCGGTAATATAAGCCGGCGTTGCAAAAACGATTTGATTGCAACTGAGGGTGGTTTCGCCCTGATTAAGGTTAATGGCAAATTTGCTTTGCGGGATTTCCGCAGGAGTTGATTCGATAGCTTTAACATCGAACTCGGCATTGCTTATCAAATCGTCGCCGAGTTTTGCCGCCAGCGTTTGGGTCAACTGTGCCAGTCCCTTGCGAAAAGAGACCGAGCGTTTGGTTTTGGGTTTTTCCGCCCTGGCATTTTGCTTTTCCTGTTTGGCGGTTTTTGCTTTTGCCATACCGCCACGAAACAGGCTACCGGAGCCATTTTCAAACTCAGCCAACAGGGGAAAGGCCGCCTGTATGCTCAACCGATTTTCATCGCCTGCATAAATGCCCGATACGAACGGCGCCACCAGGCGTTCTGCTGCCTGGATGCCGAGCCGGCGCGAGAAGAAATCAAATACGCTCTCTTCGCCGCTTGACTGACGCTGCGCGACGAACGGCTCTTTAAATAATCTGAACTTGCCCCCGATACTGAGTAAATCGGTCTTGATTAATGAGGGCGGACTCATTGGCACAACGCGCATTCTATTTTTGTAATAGACAAAGGCGGGAGCTTTAGGGTTGCCTTCAATGAGTTCCTCGGTGAGTTGCAATTCATCAATCAGCGATAGAAATTCGGCCGTGCCACGCGTGCTGTTCGGTCCGCGTTCGATAAGAAAATCGTCTACGCGGAGGCTTTGAATGACGCCGCCAATGTGTGGAGATTTTTCAAGCAGCGCGACATCAAGGCCGAGCGCTTTTAATCGATACGCGCAAACCAGACCGGAAATGCCAGCGCCAAGGACGACTATTTGTTTATGGAGGCTTTGCATAGTGTGTCTTGTTGGCAGTTGATGGAATAATACGGGCAGATAGTGGGTTCCGCAGATTTCACTAACTCCTTTTCAACCAGCGAAGCCAGCGCCGCAATAAAATCGGGGCGACAATTGAGTGCCGCAACACGGCGATACTCTTTGACGCCCACTTCATCGGCAACCCCTTTGTAAAGGATATCCAATTCATAAAGCGTTTCGATATGTTCGGAAACAAAACTGATGGGCACCAGTAACATTTGTGAAACGCCTTGGCTCGCCAATTTACGAATCATCTGTTCCGTCGAAGGCTCCAACCATTTGACGGGTCCGACTTTGCTCTGAAACGAAAGCGCGTGCGGTCGCTTACCCAATCGTTCCATCACCAGCTTTACAGTTTGCCGGGTGTGAGCGAGATAAGGGTCACCACCCTTTTCAATATAACTGACCGGAACGCTATGAGCGCTGAAAATAATGGTGGTGTCTTGGGGATTCGGATTTGAAAACTTTGCGAGCTCCTCTTCCACCATGGCGGCAAGCGCGTCGAGGTAGTTCGCGTCATCCTGCCAACTACAGATGACCGATTGATTAAGGGCTTGCAGCCGGTATTTACTCAAGATTTCATTCATTCGATTAAGACTTGAACCGGTTGTCGAAATCGAAAACTGCGGGTAGAGCGGCAAAATTATGAGTTGGGTTATCGCGTCACGTTCAATTTGTTCAAGCGCCGCTTCCGTAAAGGGATGCCAGTATCGCATGGCGACATAAACCTCGGCCCCCACGCCGCGCCGCGCCAATTCCGCTTTGAGGTCGCGCGCCTGTTCGTCGGTAATTTTACGAAGCGGAGAACCGCCGCCGATTAATGTGTAATAGCCGGATGATTTTTTATAACGCCGTGATGAGATAAGCCAGGCGAGCGGCTTTTGCATAAACTTGAAAGGCAAACGAATAATGTCCGGGTCAGAGAAGAGGTTGTAAAGAAAGGGACGGACATCGGCAAGGGTTTCCGGGCCTCCGAGATTTAAGAGCAACACGCCGATTTTTTCTTCACTTGTATTTGCGTATGTCATTACCCGATTCAAATTGATGGAGCCCCTTTTTTCGCCGTTTCAATAAAGGCGCGAGCGTTTTCAACTGGCGTCATGGGCAGGATGCCATGACCGAGATTCAAAATGTGCTTGTGTCCACCACCGGCTTCAAGAATCTCTTTGGTCTTCGCCCGG
>JBIOWC010000349.1:0-3598 GCA_044868105.1 Blastocatellia bacterium | reverse complement strand
AACGCATCGAAAAATCGTTATGTTAAATCGAATTATTCATTGGTCATTAAATAACCGGCTCCTGGTCGTAGCCATCGCCAGCTTGATTCTAGTCTACGGTGTTTATGTGGTGCTCAATCTGCCGGTTGACGTATTCCCTGATCTCAATCGTCCGACCGTGACGATCATGAGCGAATCTGGTGGGCTGGCCCCCGAAGAGGTGGAAACCTTAGTCACGTTCCCAATCGAAACCTTAATGAATGGCGCGCCGGGGGTTGAGCGGGTTCGCTCCCAATCGGGCATTGGTCTTTCCATTGTCTACATCGAGTTCAAATGGGGAACAGATATTTACATTGATCGTCAGCTCGTCGCAGAAAAACTCAATCTGGCGCGCGAACAATTGCCCGCCGGGGTGACGCCGGTAATGGGACCCATCTCATCTATTATGGGTGAGATCATGCTGGTCTCGGTGCGCTCTAAAACCGGAGAGACCAACCCCCTCGATGTCAGAACCCTCGCCGATTGGACAATGCGTCCCCGCCTCCTAACGATCCCGGGCATCGCTCAAGTCATCAATATCGGCGGCGGCGTGAAACAGTATCAAGCTCTGATTTCCCCGGAGAAACTCAAGCAATTCGGCATCACCATTGAGCAGGTTGCCGAAGCCTTACAGAAGTCAAATGTAAATACCACAGGTGGGTTTGTGGATTCGCAATCGCAGGAGTATCTCATCCGCAATCTTGCGCGTTTCAACTCGCTCGATGAATTGAAGAATACCGTAGTTGATTATCGTAGCGGTACCCCTATCAAGTTGGGCGATGTCGCGAGTGTTGAGTTCGGCCCAAAAATCAAACGCGGCGACGGCGGCACAGACGGTCAGCCGGCTGTGATCATGGCGATCTCCAAACAGCCAGGAGCCGACACGCTTGGGTTGACCAAGAAGGTTGATGACGCGTTAAAAGAGTTGCAGGCAACGGTGCCCGGCGATGTGGAGATTAATTCGGAGCTGTTCAGACAGGCAAACTTTATCGAGTCTTCAATAGAGAATGTGACTGAGGCCTTACGAGATGGGGGAATTCTTGTCGTCATTGTCCTGTTTCTCTTTCTCTTAAATTTCCGAACCACCGCGATAACCTTGACGGCTATTCCTCTGTCATTCGTAATCACCTTTTTAATCTTCAAATGGTTCGGAGTGACGATTAACACCATGACACTGGGGGGGCTGGCCGTAGCGATCGGCGAGCTGGTGGACGATTCGATTGTTGATATTGAGAATATCTTCCGTCGCTTGCGTGAGAACAAGCAGCTCCCAAATCCAAAACCTCCGCTGACGGTGATCTACGAAGCCTCGCTTGAGATCCGCTCTTCGATTGTTTATGCAACCTTCATTGTCGCCTTAGTTTTTATCCCTCTGTTTGCGCTCTCCGGCATCGAAGGGAGATTGTTGGCGCCGCTTGGAATCGCTTACATCGTCAGTCTGATTGCCAGCCTTGTCATATCACTAACTGTCACTCCGGCGCTTGCCTCTTACCTGTTACCCAACATGAAATCAATGGCGCATGGCAAGGAGGGATTCCTGATTCGGTTTCTGAAGAAATGGGATGAAAAGCTCCTGCATTCGACCTTACGACACCCCTGGAAAGTAATCGTTGGGGCATCGGTCATCTTTCTGATTGCCATATCAACGCTTCCCTTTGTCGGTACGGAGTTTCTGCCGCCTTTTAATGAAGGAACCTTGACGATCAATTTGCTCGCCCAGCCAGGCACTTCCCTCGCGGAATCTAATAAATTAGGGCAGGTTGCAGAGAGGATGTTGCTGACGCTGCCGGAGGTGCTGTCCACGGGAAGGCGAACCGGGCGCGCTGAACTTGACGAACACGCCGAGGGCGTCCATTACTCGGAGATAGACGTTGATCTTAAAAAATCCAAAAGATCACGCGACGAGATTTTAAATGACATCCGTGAAAAACTTGCGGTGGTCCCTGGTGTGGTCGTCAATATCGGGCAACCCATCTCTCACCGCATCGACCACCTGCTTTCGGGTATCCGAGCGCAAATCGCCGTCAAACTTTTCGGCGATGACTTGGCCACCCTGCGCGGCAAGGCGGAAGAGATTCGCAACGTCGTCTCTACCGTCGAGGGCGCAACGGACGTGCAGGTAGAAAAACAAGTGCTGGTGCCTCAAGTGACCTTTAATGTCAATCGCACAGAGGCCGCCAGGTATGGGTTAAAACCCGGTGAGATTGTCGAGACCTTAGAAACTGCTTTGAACGGAAAAGTGGTTTCAGAAGCGGTGGAAGGGCAACGACGATATGACGTTGTCGTCCGTTATGAGGATCAGTCGCGCGGCAACCTCGACGCCCTTCGTAGCGCCACAGTTGATACCCCGGCAAAGGTGCAGATCCCTGTTTCAGCCGTGGCAAACATAACCAATCAACCGGGCCCCAATCAGGTTCTGCGTGAGAACACCCAACGCCGTATCGTCGTTATGGCGAACACTTCAGGCCGAGATTTGGGGTCTGTTGTCAAAGATATTCAAGACCGCGTAAAAGCCCAGGTCACCTTGCCGGAAGGCTACTTTATCGAGTATGGAGGGCAGTTCGAGTCGCAGAAGGAGGCCACGAAAACGCTTTCGCTTCTTTCGGTTTTTTCCATCGCTGCGATCTTCTTTCTGTTACTGAAAGCCCTTTCCAGTTGGCGAGCCGCCTTGCAGGTGATGGTCAATATACCGCTGGCGCTCATCGGCGCCATCTTCGCTCTTTTGCTAACCGGTGGCGTCTTCTCTGTGGCAACCCTTGTTGGCTTCATCTCGCTCGTCGGCATCACCTCACGCAATGGCATCATGATGCTCTCGCATTACATCCACCTCATCAAAGAGGAGGGCGAAGAGTTTACCGAACACATGATCATTCGCGGTTCCCTCGAAAGGCTGGTGCCGGTGTTGATGACGGCTCTCACAGCGGGCCTTTCCTTAATTCCTTTGGCACTGGCAGCCGGGCAACCGGGCAAAGAAATTTTACAACCGCTAGCGGTCGTCGTTCTCGGGGGCATCTTGACTTCAACGGCTCTGGATCAAATCGTCACCCCGGCGGTTTTCTACAAATTTGGCAAACCAATAGCCGATAAGATCATCGCTGAAAAAGCGGGGCGCAAAGAAGAACAAGAGATAGGGGAATCTTCGGATGATTCTTTTGACCGGTGGGGTGAGCGCGTCGCACAGCCGGGCGATTGATTTTATTGGAAATGAAAAGAAAGATCATCAGCGTGCGCTCTACGGATTGCGGCTGGGCGCAAGTAGCCACGAGGAGACACACAAGCTGGTCGGTGTAACGACCGAACATAACGTGTACTGTGGCATCTGATGAGCGGTGTGCGTCCGAAGTGCGCGTGGCAGATATTATGCAATCCAAGTTTGCCTGCTGCGACGCGGATGAGTCGCTTGCGGCACAATCAATCCGCGCGGAAGATCGGTTGTAACCGTGGCGACCTGTTTGAACGAGAGAGGATGACTTGATGAAACTGAGTGGTATTGTTGTGGCGTTGATTGGGGGCGCACTGTTTGCCTGGCACTTGATGAGGGTATTGACTGGGAATGACACCGGCAGCAGTCCGTTCACGC
>JBIOWC010000348.1:0-7949 GCA_044868105.1 Blastocatellia bacterium | reverse complement strand
CAAGTTTATGGGTACAATATGGCGGCAAACGAGATAGTCACAAATCAGCGTATGACAATTTCTACGAGCAAGCGATCAGGTGGATTGAGGCGGATTCGGACCATCGCGGTGAATGCGTTTCGCGAATCGGTGCGTGACCGGGTGTTGTATAACCTGATTCTATTTGTGCTCATTTTGGTGGGCGCTTCGATCTTTATCAGTGAACTATCGGTTGACCAGGAGAGCAAGTTCATCGCCACCCTCGGTCTTAGCCTGATGCTGGTCTTTGGCGCATTAATTGCCATTTTCATCGGCGTTGGGCTGGTCTTTAAAGAGATAGACAAGCGGACGATATACAATCTGCTGTCCAAACCGGTTCAGCGGCACGAATTTATCATCGGCAAATATCTCGGGCTTTGTTCGACCTTGTTTGTCAACCTGTTGGTGATGGTGGTGGGTACCGAATTGGCATTGCTATATGTCCACACGGGAACCAGTCAACTTCAGGTGGCGATTCTTCCCACCGCCTACCTTATCTTTTTAGAACTCGCGGTCATCATTGCCGTGGCCTTGATGTTTTCGAGTTTTTCTACGCCCATGCTTTCGGCGATGTTTTCCTTTGCCGTTTATGTCATCGGAAATTTCAGCAACGATTTGAAGTTGGCCGCCGATTTGACCGAATCATCTGTGACCCGCGCCGTTTTGATGGCGCTCTATTATTTGTTGCCGAACTTCTCGCATTTCAGCTCGATTTCACAAGCTTCTTATGGACAGGTGCCCTCTGCAAAGATGCTCATTTCGGCAACCCTTTACGCCCTAGTGTACATCAGTATTGTCATTTCAGCTGCCGTGTTGATTTTCCAGAAACGTAATTTCAAATAGGAATGATCGGATGAACAGAATCCTGCCAATCATTTGCATCATCGTCGGCCTGGGATTGCTCTATCCGATGCAACGTTGGATGGATGAACAGGAGCCCAAATCTCCGCTTGGCGAAGAAACGCTCTATTTTTCATCGGGGCAAAAGATTAAGAAGATGAGTTTGGGGCTGGAAGCCCTGACGGCGGATATTTATTGGATTCGCACAGTCCAGTATTTCGGCAACAAACTCATGGAAAGCGGGCAGCCGCTTTCAGTCAATTCAACAAGAAATATCAAAATGGAATTGCTGGCGCCGCTTTTGAATGTGATTACCGATCTGGACCCGCATCACATCCCGGCCTACCGGTTCGGCGCCATATTTTTACCTGAACGTGATTTACCTGCGGCGGTCGCGCTTTTAGAAAAAGGCATTCGTGAAAACCCTGACCAGTGGCGGCTCTATCAGGATATCGGTTACATCTATTGGCAGGCAAAAGATTATGACAAAGCCGCAGAAGCCTATGAGCGCGGCGGTCAAATTCCGGGTTCGGCTTGGTGGATGCGCGATCTGGCCGGGTTTATGCGTATCAAAGGCGGCAGTCGCGAAGCCGCCCGTGCGGTTTATGAAAAATATCTGGATAGCGATGACCAGAAAATCCGCGATCAGGCCAATGCCAGGTTGAAGCAGTTGGCGGCGCTTGATGAACTGGATGTCATTAACGTTTTGTTGGCGCGCTACAAACAGGAGACCGGACGCTGCCCGGATAATCTAAAAATTTTTGCCGGGCGGTTGAAAAGTGCGGGCTTTGCGCTCAATGAAAATTCCTTGCCGGTTGACCCCGATGGTTTCGCCTACGTTATTGAAGGCGCAGATTGCCAGGCCAACACCGCTTTGGAATCCACCATCCCCAGAGAATAAGTTGCCGCTATTGAACCCTTTTCAATTCGATATTCACAGTACCGTTGGTCAGTTTGAGTCTGGTTTTGACCGGGAGCCTGCGCGCATCGTCTGAAAACCAGATGACCATCTCGCCGCTTCGGCGCAGGAAAAGTCCGCCAAAAATTTTTGCTTCCAATCCGACCGCTTTAAATTTTCCGGCATCTACTTTCACCTCTTCGCGTTTGCCGACAACGATTTCAATATTGCGGATATTGCCTTCATCGGCTACCGGGAAGGAGATCGCCTGGCCCTCTTTCCAGTCCTGGGTGCGGGCAAAATAGAAGATGGAAAGAATGTCTTGCACCCAAACGGGCGAAGCCACTTCTTTTGTCTGCGGCTCGGCGGCGGGGTCTTTGGCATTGCGAAAAGTGTAGCTCAGCAGCCCTTTTTCGCGATTGATTCGCGATGTGTGTTCTTTTCGCGTCTTCCCGTCATCAATAATTTTTGATGATTCGAGAATTCCCAAATCTTCAGCGCTGACAACAGAGCTTAAATTCTGCTCGAAATTTAAGTTGAACAGAGAGGTGAAAAAACCTTTGGAGATGATTTCTCCCTTGAGTTGCAAGGTGCCGGGTTTGGCGTTTTCGGGCTTCTCAGCCTTTAAGGTCATCTCGCCGACTTTGCCTGAAAAGATCAATTTTTCAAAGGTTATTTCATAGAAAAGTTTTTCGCCGACCTGAAAAGGTAGGGGCTGAGTGATTTTGAGCGGCGAAGATTTGGCGGTTTCCGGCCCCCCGCTTTTGAGTAAAAACTCTTTATCAAAAGGAAAATTGTTGAAGCAACAAGTTTCATCGGTTATCTGATGAGCAACCGCGTTGGGGTGGATAGAAAAACCAAGCGAAGGCGTTAAGATTAAAATGAAAATTAAAAATGCGGTTTTCATCATCTCACTTTAAAAAAACATTTTCGCTGCCAGCAGCACATAAACCGTAAAGATTCCGAAAGCGGCGCGATATTCACGATGTTTTAAGTACTGCGACAGTGCGAAATTTTTTCCGCCACGCTCTCCGTCCGGGGCTTTTCGAAAGGGGAGAAGGCGGGGTAAAAACATCGGCACGCGCTCGCTATAAGAGGCGTACTCCGCCGGAAAAAGTTCGTTGAGGGTCTCGGCTTCAGCCAGCATCACCGGAACATAAATTAATAGATAGAGGGCAACAAAGACAGCTACGAACCACCAGGAGTTGGTGCTGACGGCTACTCCCATCGCCATGATGAAGGTGCCGAGATAGAGCGGATTGCGCGTAAACGCATAAGGGCCGGTGATGGTCAGTTCCTGATTCTTTTTTAAATACCCGGAGGCCCAGGCGCGAATCAGTAAACCAATTAAAGAGATGGTCACGCCGGCGAGCAGAGAATTGACAGTTGGATGGGCGGCGATAAAGAGTAAGGGAATGATGAGGAACCCGGACGTTACTCTGATGCGTTGCGCCACGCGGCGAAAGGTGTTGCGGTTGTCAGTCTTTGCTTCCGGCATAAAAATTCGGTCAAGCTCCAAACGTATTCAGGTTGGCGAGCGAAGCAAACGGATTACACGTTGAAGGCCGGCTGTTGTGTTGTTTTTTGCCTTGGACTCCGTGCCTGTAATCGCCTCGCAATTACGTTGAGGACCTTCTCTAAAGAAATATCCATACATTGCCAATGCCAGCACTCGCGCTTATGACATTGTTCCCTGCACCACAGATCGAGTCCAACGGTGAGGTCCTGCTTATCAAATGGCCCATTGCGCTCAGGAGAAGTCGGGCCATATAACCCGACAATCGGCGTGCGACAGGCGGCCGCAAGGTGCAATGGTCCGGTATCGCCGCCAACGAAGAGTTCGGCGCGGCGCGCTAAAGCCGCAAACTGTTTCAAGGTTGAAGGGAAGGGAATCGCTTTATCAGTGTGCGAACTGTGCGCGACCGCCTGCGCGAGCGCTGCTTCGCCGGGGCCGAAGGTAACGAATGAAACCATCTGGTAATTTTCCCAGAGCCAATCGGCAACCGCGCCAAATTTTTTCGTATCCCAAAGTTTCGTCACCCACCCGCCGCCAGGATTCAAAATTGCAAATCGCGGGTGACCACGAATGGCGTTCTCGATTACGTATTGTTCATCCTCCGGCGAAATAGCAATCGGGAATTGATAATCAACTGCGCTGAGATTTGCCATCTCCTGTCCGATGACCGAATAAGCCAGGGCTATATTTTTTTCAATGACATGAGTGAACGAGGCTGTGGAAACTTGCTCGGTTAAAAAAACGCGGCTCAATGTTTCGCGGAGTTCCGAGGTCTCGAACCCCACCCGGCGTGGCGCCTTCGAGGCTTTCGCGACGAAGCCGGATTTGAGCAACCCTTGGAAATCTATCGCCACATCAAATCCTGGTGATAAGACTTGCTGCCGCGAAGCGGTTTCTTCAGGTAGGCTGGGCCTGGTCAAAAAATTTTGTCGCCAGAATTGACCATCTATCTCGATTAACTGGTCAATAACCGGCGAGTTTCGCAAAATAGCGCTGGCTTTCGCCGCGACCGCCCAGGCGATTTGCGCCTCTGGCAAAGCGCGTTTCAATAAGGCGACTGCAGGTAAGGTGTGGAGACAATCGCCAATCGCGCTGAGTTTGACTATAAGGATTCGCATCGCTGTGAACTAAAGCCGATTATAACACTCGCCATCTGCAGTCGTAATGTCGCATAAAAATAAAAAAGCCCGACGGAGAGAGCGGCAACCGTCAGGCTTGTACTGCAATGGATAATTGATTTCTGCTTACTTGATCTTTTCGTCCCGATTAATGCGGCCATCGAGGATATACAGAATGCGATGGGCATGGACGGCAATATCATGCTCGTGGGTCACAAGAATAATCGTATTGCCCTGGTCATGCAGCTCGTTAAAGAAGTTCATGATTTCCTGCGAGGTTTGCGAATCGAGGTTTCCGGTTGGTTCGTCGGCAAGAATAATAGACGGATTGTTAACCAGTGCGCGGGCAATCGCGACGCGCTGACGTTGACCGCCCGAAAGCTCATTCGGTTTATGGTTCATGCGGGATGCCAAATCAACCCGTTCGAGCGCTGATTTTGCCATCTCAAGGCGTTGCGCACGCGGTGTGCCATTATAAATTAATGGCAACTCAACGTTGTGCAAGGCGGTTGCTCTTGGCAACAGGTTAAAGGTTTGAAAGACGAAACCGATTTCCTTGTTACGAATGTAAGCCAGTTCGTCGTCATCCATTTCCGAAACCAGTTTGCCATTGAGCCAATATTGACCGGACGAGGGCGTGTCGAGGCAGCCAATCAAATTCATCAAGGTTGATTTACCTGACCCCGAAGGTCCCATAATCGCGATATATTCGCCGCGCTTTACATCAAAAGAAACACCCCGCAGCGCATGCACCTCTTCAGCTCCCATCTTGTAGGTGCGCCATAAATCGTCCGTGCGAATGACCGTGTCGGAACCCGGTGTCATATACGCAAGGTCTACGGTTCTATTCAGTACAGCTTCTTCAACAACCATATCTCCTCTTTCCTTCTTGTGGTCTTCTGCCATCACTGAGCCTGTTTATTTGGATTCAGGTGCTGCTGGTTTTATCTCTTTTTTAACTGAGTCTCCATCTTTCAATGCCCGTAAAGTTTTATATGGTCCGGTGACGATTTCATCGCCATCCGCGATACCGCTGGTGACTTCAATATCCTGGTCGCCTTTAATGCCGGTCGAGACCTGTTGGAAATGCGCCTTGCCATCTTTACCAAAGACGAAAACGCCTTCGACTTCTTTCTTCTTCGCAGCCGCGGTATTCCCGTTTCCGGGTTCGCTCTTCGCTTTGTCTTCACCGGGCAGTTCACGCGGCACGATGGCTTGCAATGGTACGGTCAACACATTTTCGCGCGTCGCCGTGGTGATCACCGCTGTGGTGGACATGCCGGGGCGCAATTTCAAACGAATTTCCTCGCTCGGATTCAAGCGAATCTTCACGATAAAATCGCGGGCTTCCTGCGAGTTTGCCGACGAAGAGGTGGTGGATTGACCGGAACGGGTAACGGCTGAGGCGCCTTTTTCAACCACTTCGCCATCAATTTCGATTTCGCCAAGCGCGTCAACTTTGATTTTGGCTTTCTGGCCGACCTGCACATCGGCAATGTCGGTTTCATCAACTTTAATCTCGGCGTTAATCTGCGCCATATCGGCAACCGTCATGAGCGGTGAAGATGAAAAATTCGCGACAACGAATTGACCGACTTTAACCGGCAGGTAAGAAACTACGCCATCAATTGGCGAGTAGCGAGTCGTCTTTTTCAACTGGTCAGCCTGAATGCTGAGTTGCGCCTGGCTCTGTTTGACGCGGGCTTTGGCCGAATCCAAACCGGATTTGGCACGGTCAACAGCCAACTCGGCGTCTTTGATCTGTACTTTGAGTTGAGTAACCCGGGATTCATTGGCGCGCACCGTGGCTTTTTGTTGCTCGTAACGCGAACGCACCGAATCAAATTGCGATTTGGTGGTTAAGCCTTGTTCAACCAGTTGTTGATAACGATTGAATTCCACTTCCGCATATTGCAAATCAACTTTGCTGCGGTCGAGTTCAGCCTCGGCCTGAACCAGAGAAGCTTTAATTTGATTGATATTATTTTCGGCCTGGGCAATGGCGACCTGATTATTTTGCACATCGACCTGAGAAACCTGAACCTGGGCTTGTTGGGAGGTGACTTGTCCGGCTACTTGCGTCGGGTCAACGCGAACCAAGGGTTGCCCCTTTTTAACCGGGTCACCTTCAACCACATAAATTTGTTGAACGGTGCCGGCGACCTCAGCAGTCAAATCATAATAACGAACTGGGCGAATATCGCCAGATGCTGTAACTTTTGATTCCAGTTTTGGGCGTTTGGTAACCGTTCCAGTTTGTACGCCTTCGCCCTCTTTATTTTTCAGGCGGGATGATAAAACAACGATTGCGACTATACCGACCAAGGCTGCGACAATCAGAATAATTTTCTTGCGACTAAGCTTCATCTCTTAAATTGTCCTCCGAATGATTAAAGCGATTGTTGAATAATCGCCATCTTGTACGGCACTCAATTGTTGTAAGTTTCAACAATCTCAAATTATTTCAAATCATTGAATTAAAATGATAACGGTCAGGTTTCGAACCGTCAAAAGTTTCCTACGTTACCGCAGTTGATTGAGGGTGCAAAAAATAAAGCCGATTGCAAAACACAATCGGCTTTCGGTTAGAGATTAAGAATGGACTGAAAAGGTGCTGTCTATTAAAACGGTTTCGTGACCTCCAATGAATTAGAGAATTGCCCATTGAGGTTTTTGACTTTGACCGTAACCGTTTGACCGGGCTCGGTTTTCTTTCCAGCTTTTTTACTGCGTAAGGCCTCGGTCGGCGGGTCGAGATTGACCGTCGCAAACTCTTTGTCGTTGACTACAATGAGCGAGCCGACCTCGAAATTGGTGCCGAAGACATCAAATTTATTCCCCTTAAACCTGGCGCTGGTAATCGTCGGCCCCGGCGTATTGGTATTGCCTTGCAGACTGAACTTGCCACTTATCTTTTGAACGGCACTGAATCCTTTGGTTGATACTAGAATTCTCAACCTTGCATTTGAGGTTGTGATATTCGGCACGGTCCAATCATAACCTGTAACATTGCCGTCGGTGATGGTTTGAATCAGCTGAAAAGCCGGTATGACCGGAAAGGTTGCCCCATCATCGGTTGATAATCGAAGTTCAATGCTGGCGATGTTCGATTTTCCAGTGGTTTCCCAATTGACTCGATAAACTGAACCCGCGTTCAAGGTTTGCCCGTCAATCGGGGTGCCGGCGAATTCCACTGTGACATTCGAGGTGGTCGATTCAGAAAAGGCAATCGTTGTATAGATGAAATCTCCCTGATTGTCGCCATTGCCGTTTGCGGCGTTGCCTGAGGCATAAAAACGAACCGTGCCAACATCTTCGCTGGGTGCGGTCCAGCGGATTTGCCATGACCGATTCAAATTGTTTGAGGGGTTGGTTCCAGCTTGGGTATGCTGGATATATTGCCGTCCGCCGGGTCCCGTAAAGGGATTGATTTGCGTATCGGCGCCAAGCGAAGCCAGGGTTCCGGCACGCGCGTTGTTGCTATTAAGCGCCGTTAGCTGGAAGCCGAACTTTTGTCGATTTGCCTGTTGAACAGTAACGGTCAGGGTGTATTGCTGCC
>JBIOWC010000347.1:0-3088 GCA_044868105.1 Blastocatellia bacterium | reverse complement strand
TATTCTCAACGCTCGACAAATCATCATTATTTTTGAGGAGAAAAGAAATTGAAGAAAGCCAGATTCTTAATCATCATCATGTTTATAGCAGGCCTCGTTCCGCTTTTTACTAGTCCATCAATGGCTTATCCGCCGTTTGTTGCCAAAGCCAAAAAGTTCGGGGCGAAAGATTGCAAATTCTGTCATGTGAAAGCCGAAGGGGGTCCGCCGTTTAACACGCGCGGCAAATGGCTCATCAGCGAAAAGACCAAACGCAATGCCGATGCGGTTGACCCGGAGTGGTTGGCAGATTACAAACCTGCAAAAGGTAAAAAGTAGGTTTCAGTAGAGGGTTTGTCAGGCACAGGTGAGCTAGACTTCAAACTCACCTGTGCCCCTCGCGAGAAGTTCATCATTTGAGTTTTTCTTACTTCACACTTTCTGCTTTCATCGCATCAGCAAACACCACAACCAACTGCGCGATTCCTTGTTCTTTCGCCACCGCTTTCGTCAACCGTTTTTCAAGGCGAGGCTCGGGCAACTTTTCTCCCGTCGCATTCCCTTCTTCAAAAATCTCCGAGAGAAAATAATGGTCGCCGATTTTATCAAATATCAATTCCGATTTCTTCGGCTCAGTTGCCTGTTCGGTATGCTCTACCAGAAAGACGCTCTCGCGTTTATTGTCGAGGTCGCGGAGCGCGAAAACGCCTTCCGAGTAATTACCCAAAGGCGAGATGATATAGTTGCCTGCCGGATAACTTTTTTCGGCAATCGTAAAATCAAACGGAATGTTGAATTCAAGTCCGTCTGTGACTTGCGCCGATACCGTCAGGGCTCCGAGGCTAGGCAAGGTAATTAATATCAGCACTGTAAGCACAATCTTTTTCATAAACCTTACTCTCCATTCTTAGGGGCTGAACCGGGTCCTTTGCGTGACCCTCAAATTTCAGTCATGAAATTTTTTCCACTGATTTTGCACAAGCCTGTATTGGGCAATGGTTGTGCCAGAAGGTTAGGGTGTTCGTTGTTTGGCAACTCTGGAGCGTCTTATGTAGTTGTTTTTGCCGCTTCATACAGCCGGCGAAAGAGGCGAGGCGGGGCGGGCTTATTTACCAATCTTGGTAAATAAAACTGAGGCATCGAGCCACAAGCAGGTCAAGTTTGCCACACGGGGTGCGAGGGGGAATGAGAAATTTAATTATCGCCACAGGTAGAGATAATCTTTTGTTCATTGATCAAGAGACGGCTTTTGATCGCGAAAACCGTTTGATCTGTCTGACAGGTTTCCTAACCTATAAATTCGCCGTATCCAGTTGGAGAGGATTTTCATCAATTAAACTTGCGGCGTACTGGCTGATAACCTGAACCACCGGATGATTGAAAGCGCCACCCTCGAACACCTGCCAACCGGCGATTGCCGTCATCAGCGCCGGGGTGGCGTCCTTTTCCCGATAACGAAAAGCCAAATCCGCAAGCCAGGCGACTTCAATCAAACTCCCCATTGCGTCAACCGCGCGCCGGGCATGGGTTTCAAGCCAACGCGGGTTTGCCCCATTCGTGGTCAGCACCTGGGTCAGTTGATCGAGTTGCTGGGCCCATCGGTTTCGCGTGTAACCGAGAAAATCCGTTGGCCAGGTTTCAAGCTGATTACGCATTTCGGATTGAAAGCGCTCGAACAGGTTGGAGCGCGCCGCGTCGCGAATGATTTGCAGGCAGAGCGTGTTTGGCGGGCCTTCCCAGGTTTCGATAATCATCGCATCGCGGAACAGTCTCGGCAAAATTGTGAAATCTTCGACAATGCCGTTGCCACCCAAAATCAACATCGCTTGACGCATGGAATCAACCAGGGTAAGCGCCGTACGGTATTTCGCCAGGTTCGTCAAAAATCGTTGCCAGAGGGCTTGATCCGGGTCAGCGGGCAGTAGACCGTTGTTATCAATCAGGGCAATCAATTTGAAAGTCAGCACGCGATGGCGCCAATTTCTTTCGAGCAAGGTGAGCAAGCTCTCTTGAATGAGCGGCGCACTTGCGAGCGTCACGCCAAAGGCTTCGCGTTGGCGAGCGTAGTTGCGCGCTTCCAAAAAAGCGCGATGCGAAAAGGCGCAGGCGTTGATGGCGTTATGAATGCGCGAAACATTGATGATGTAATTCATCAAGGTTTTGAACCCTTCGCGCGGGTCCCCAATGGCGTAGCCGGTGGCGCCCTGAAATTTCATCTCGGCGGTTGGCAATGAGCGGGTTCCCAATTTGTCTTTGAGTCGCTCGAAAGCAATCGCGTTCAAGCGACCGTCAGGCAACTGCCGCGGCACGACGAAAACCGCTACCCCGGATGTGCCTTCGACCTGGCGGTCAACTTTTGCTGCAACCAGGAAATATTCATCCGGGTTTGAGCAGAACCATTTGTCGCCGCTGATCGCCCAACTGCCATCCTCATTCGGTGTGGCAAAGCTTTCCGTGGCTCCGACATCAGAGCCGCCGGTTCGTTCAGTGACGAATTGCGCGCCTGCAAAAGGCGTATCGGTCGAGAGCAGTTTCGGCAAATAGAAGTCGCGTAAAAACTCTGACCCTTTCGCTTCAATGGCGCGAATCAACCCGTCCGTACAACTCACGCCGCAATTGAGCGAGGCTTCGCCGTTGTGCGCCGAATAATAAATCATGACGAATTTGTGCAGGTTGTTTTGCGCCCTGGTGAATAATCCGAACTCGGCAACCTCGCGCCGTAGTTGTCTGGTGTATTCGCCGAAATCAATGCGCTCTATGGAATTTCCCGCCCGGTCATATTTCACGATCTTTGGTAAATTTTCGTGGCGGTTGGCTTCTACAGCCAGATCATTCCAACGCCCGGCAACCCGCTTCGCGCATTCGTGAAGCAGGGGAAAAATTTCTGCCTGTTGCGCTTCACTTAATAAATCTTCAAGCACGGTTTGCAAGCCTTTATCCTGCTCGAAAAAATCGGTATTCTCGATGCCGTGAAAATCTTTCAGGTGTGACATAACATTCCTCAGTCGGTGGTTTGTTTCAACGCTTTTCTATCAATCTTGCCTCTATCGTTTTTCGGAAGGTCGGGGACAAATTCAATCCACCGCGGGTATTTGTAAGGCGCCAGTCG
>JBIOWC010000346.1:0-2463 GCA_044868105.1 Blastocatellia bacterium | reverse complement strand
CAATACTCCATCAACGTATTCTGAAATAACTTCTAAACAATCTGTGCAATTCATGTTCGTTACTCACATCAAATCTAACCGGAGAGTGCAGAAAGCATAGCAAAAACTCTGCGGCTGTGCCCTGCTAATTTTGCGTCTTCAATAAATCTCTCAGTCGCATGCGGGCTTTGTGCAATTGCGACTTCGATGTCCCGATACTGACCTTGAGCAGGTTGGAAATCTCTTCATGCTCGTAACCTTCGACATCGTGCAAAATAAAAACCGTTCGATAACCGGGCGGCAATTCCGCAATGGCCTTCTCTAAAGCGATGCGGTCAACCAGCGAAGCCCGCCGCGTACTCTGCAAAGGCGTATCTGTGACATTGGTGAAATCGCCTTCTTCGCTAGTGTGTTCCAGCTTAACGCCGCGTTTGCGAAAGTGCATCAATACCTGATTAACGGTCAAACGATGCAACCAGGTGGTAAAGAGCGAATCGCCGCGAAAGCTGCCGAGTTTTCTAAAGACTTGCAGAAACACTTCCTGAGTGAGGTCTTCAGCCTGGGTTGAACTGTTGAGCATCCGCAAACAGAGCGAAAAGACGCGCCGGTTGTGCATATGATAAAGCTGCTCAAAGGCATCCACATCACCCGCCGCTGCGGCTCTTACCAAATCAACATCCTGCGCTGGTTCAGTCCGTTCTGCAATTATTGGCATCGTTAAAGTTTGTGTTAGTTGAGTCATGACACGCGCTGTGATGCGGTCATCTCCGGTTCGGTTGCTTCAAAAATATTTCATTTTGTTCAAATAACTTACACAAGCAAGGGGAGCGGGGCGCCAATCTACTTTTTACGGTTGGCGTCCTTCTGTTTTTTAAGCTGTGCCAATTCTTCCTCAAATCTTTGACGCTCTTCGGCGGTCAATTGATTGCCACACGAACTTAAAAATTTTTGCATCTGCTCGGCTGCCTTGGGGTACTTCTGGTCGCTGTTATAAGCATTAGATAGCGTCAGATAGACCTCGCACAGGCTGAGTTCCGGCGTGCTTTCGCCAGCTTTAAGCGTCGCCTCGCCGTCTTTAATCGCTCCCGCGACATCTTCGCGCAACAAATTATTTTGGGCAATAGTTCCCAGCACCAACACTTGGCGGCGTTTATCGCCGCTTGATTGGGCGAGTTTCAACGCCTCTTGCAAATGTCCGCGCCCTTGCTCAAGCAGCGTAGCGCTTTCGGGGAGCGTTTTCGCGTTGTTGATGGCATATTCAACCAACCGGGTTTTGGTTTTGCCTAAAATGTAATTAACTTCGGCCATCGCTTTCTTATTTTCGTAGCGCGCGCCGCCAAACAGAATATGCGAAAGTGACAGATGCCGGAGCCCCTTTGAGGCGGAAACCTGTTTTTTCGCCACTTCATCAAATAGCTCTAAGGCCTTCTGAGCTTCGACCGCCGCCTGCTTCTGTTTTTCAAAAGAGTCCTGATAGGTAAGCACATCGGCCAAAATCATGTGCGCGGGCGGCAGTTTGGGATTGCTGCGAATCGCGGCTTTAAGTTGTAACTCTGCGCCAATCGCATCGCCGCGCCATAAGAGCACATCGGCGAGCACCACTCTTGCAAAACCGAAATTCGGGTGGCGTTTAATAATCTCGCGTAACTCGGAAATAATCTCTTCGACGTTATCGCTGATGTTAAAGCGGGCTTCGGCAAGCAAGGTGCGCGTTTCAAAATCTGTCGGGCGAATCGCCAGCGCCTGCCGGAAACTTTCCACCGCCGCGCGATTATCATTGAGTGACTCTTGCGCGCGCCCGCGATAAACGAAAGCATCGGCATAGGCTCCGCCGTTACTTTGAATGGCTTTGTTAAGGGTTTGAATCGCCTCATCAAATCGCTGCTTGTTAAAACTATCAACGCCTTTGGTAAACAAATCCTTCGCGTCTTTTGAGGGCTCGCGCTCTTCACGCAAAAAAACATTGAGCTGTTTATTGTCGGCTTCAACCAGCGAATCTTCTTCGCCTTCGCTGAAACTCAAGTTGATTTCAACGAGTTTCGATTTACCGGCTTCAACGCTCGCTTGCAGACTGCGTTTCATTCCGCCTTTTGAAAAGGAGAGCGTCTGCGTGCCAGCTTCGACTTTCACAGTATTGGGAATGCGACTGTCCAGGGTCGCAACCGGTTTGCCGTTGATGGCAACTTCAACGCCGTCAAGATCGGGGGTGCGAATGACCAATAAGCCATAACTAGCGGCCGGAGCCGCTTTCGCATCGGCATATTTCACCACTGAAATCGGAATATAGTTGGCTTCCACCGAAGTCACATTGCCTTGCGGTCGTTGTTTGCGCTCGGTCATCTCCAAAACTTTATCGCTCACATAATCTTTCAATTCTTTAAAATTGACGACATTGTCACTGTTGGTATCGGCAAGTCCGCGTAATCCCTCAAGCACCGAATAAGTAAATACCCCGGCATTCAACGTATCGAGTTCATAAGAGAG
>JBIOWC010000345.1:0-2242 GCA_044868105.1 Blastocatellia bacterium | reverse complement strand
TGAAATCCTGACCCTGTCGTTGAAAAGCTAAGTTGAAAAGCTAAATGGCGTGGAACGGTTCGAGAAGTTCAAAAAATTGTTTCAAGCAGTTGCTGATAAATAAAAAAATAAATAACTGAAAACACGACTCGGGCACGTAAACGCAACCTCACGTATTTACTGCGAGGGTGGCTGACCTTTCGAGGCAATCTCACCCGCCCCCGAGTTTTAACCTCACAACCTGCACCGTATCTTGCAGGCTTAAAGGAGAAAAAATGGCTGCCCCTAGCATTGAAATCAAGCCCGCAGAATTGCGCCCTAAATATAGGAAGCGCCTCGCAAAAAATGAACTTTTCTGGTTAAAAATCCCACTCTCCAAAGGTCTACAACTCACCATAGACCTGGTTATTCTCTTTGAAGCTTTTGTCGTCGCCTATCTGTTGAGATTTGATTTTAATCCGCCACAAAACGAAATCATCAACGGATTAATACAGATTCCCCTGGTGGTGCTCATGCAGTTATTCGCCTTGCGATTGGCCGGGGTTTACAGTTTCATCTGGCGCTATATCGGAATGGCGGAACTGACGGCTTTTATCAAAGCGGCGGTTTATTCGGCGCTGCCGCTCCTCGTTCTGCGATTAGTCTTACCCGAATCCCTCATCCGATTTCGCGTGCCCATCTCGATTACTTTAGTAGATACCATTCTCGCCTTCGGGTTGATTCTCGGCATGCGAATCTTACGCCGGGTTTTGTATGAACGCTTTGAGAGACGGCAAACCGTGGCGCAAGCCTTCCAGAATGAGACCAAACCGGTATTGCTCATTGGCGCCGGGCGCGCCGGGGTTATGACGGCTAAAGAAATTTTTAGCCGCGGCGATTTGCATCTCGATATCAAAGGGTTTGTTGATGATGACCCCAACAAACAAGGCGCGGTGATTCAAGGGGTCAAAGTGCTTGGCAAAACCGAAAATCTTCCTCAGTTGGTCAGGCAGCATGGCATCCAACAGGTGGTCATTGCGCTGGCTCAGGTCACCCGAGAACAGATGCGACGCATTCTCGACATCTGTGAAACGGCCAAGGTAAAGGTGAAGATTATTCCCGGGCTCTTTGAAATACTTCAGGGGCGGGTCAATGTCAGTCGTTTGCGCGATGTACAGGTCGAAGATTTACTGGCGCGCGCCCCGGTGACCCTGGATGAACATGACATGGAGAAATTTTTGGCGGGCAAAGTCGTCATGGTCACCGGGGCCGGTGGGTCCATCGGTTCGGAACTGGTTCGCCAGATTGCGCGGTTTCAACCGGCAAAATTATTGCTGGTCGAGAGAGCCGAATTCGCGCTCTTTAACATTACTCGTGAAATGCAGGATTCCTGGCCCAGTTTGCCGGTGTTCGGTATGTTGGCGGACGTCAGTGACGATGCCCGCATGAGAAATATTTTCAACGCCCATCACCCGCAAGTCGTTCTCCATGCGGCGGCCCATAAGCATGTGCCGATTATGGAACAAACGCCAACAGAAGCGATCAAAAATAACACCCTGGGCACCTATACGATTGGCAAAATGGCCGGAGAATTTGCGGCCGAGGCCTTTGTTCTGATTTCCACCGACAAGGCCGTGCGTCCGACATCCGTGATGGGCGCGTCAAAACGCCTGGCGGAATTGGTTATCCAGTCTCTGAACCGCAACTACGCCACTCGTTACGTTGCCGTGCGCTTTGGCAATGTCATTGGGTCGGCCGGTTCGGTTATTCCCATCTTTCAGGAACAGATTCGCAAGGGCGGTCCGGTAACCGTCACCCATCCTGAGATGACGCGCTACTTCATGACCATACCGGAAGCGGCGCAACTGGTGCTGCAAGCGGGAACCATGGGCGAAGGCGGCGAGATTTTCATTCTCGATATGGGCGAGCCGGTAAATATTCTCGAACTCGCAAAGGATACCATTACCTTGACCGGCCTAAAACCTTACGAAGAGATAGACATTGTGTTTACGGGCGTGCGCCCCGGCGAAAAACTTTTTGAGGAGTTGCAGATAACCGAAGAGGTGATGACCAAGACCCGACACCCGAAAATCTTCATTGGCAATATCGCCTCTTATCCCAAAGAGATAATCAGCCAGGCCTTAAGACAATTGGCCATCTTGTCCAAGCAAGGGAATGACACGAGGTTGAGGAGCTTACTGAGCGAGCTGATTCCCGAAGCGAAGTTGGAGAGGCATCACGCTCATCCAGAGTCTCACGCTCATCCTGAGCCTCAGGTTCATCC
>JBIOWC010000344.1:0-32245 GCA_044868105.1 Blastocatellia bacterium | reverse complement strand
GCCAAAGAGGTGCGCGATAAGGCCATCACCAAACTGCTGCCGGGATTTGATTCGCTGAGAGCCTTGTTGGAAAAGTTTCGCGATACCGGGCGCAAGCTGATTGTGCTGTTCGATGAATTCGATGTCATTACCACCAATAAAACCTTTGACCTGGAGTTCTATTCATTCTTGCGTTCGATTGCCAATAATTATGATGTCGCGTATGTGACCAGTTCGGCGCGCGATCTACAGGAGCTTTGTCATACGCAGTTGATTGCCGATTCGCCGTTTTTCAACATCTTCACCAATGTTTTTCTGCGCGCTTTTTCGCAAAAAGAGGCGCTTGATTTAATCAAGCGACCTTCGGCAGAAGCCGGGCTGCCGCTTGAACATTATGCGCGCCGCATCACGGAATTGGCGGGGTATTTTCCGTACTTTTTGCAAATCGCCTGTTCGGCCTATTTCGACCACCTGTTTGAGAATGACGGAAAGCTCAATCGCGAAGAGGTTGAACATACTTTTCTCGACGAAGCGAAAGGCCAGTTCCGCTTCATCTGGGATAAGATGACCGATGGACAACGCCACGTCATTCGCAGTTTCGTACAGGATAACGAAGTCAAAAAAGAGCAGGAGCATATTTACGAAGATTTAAAACGCGCTGGATATTTTATTGAAGACGAACGCGGCGCGCGGCTCTTTTCCTCGAAATTCCCATCCGTCATTTCGCGTCCGCGAATGGTGACGGCGGAAATGCGCCCGACCGACCTGGCGGCCATGGCGGTTCACGATGGCAAGACCGAAAAAGTTGCCGCGCCGCCTTTGATTGAGCCGGAAGGTCACATCGGCAGATTCGATATCCGTCGTTCGCTGGGCGCCGGCGGCATGGGGGAAATCTTTGAAGCCTACGATACCGATTTGCATCGCACGGTGGCCATCAAAGTTTTAGCTTCAAAATTTGTCGAAGATGAAACGATGAAGCAACGCTTTTTACGCGAAGCGCAAATGGCTTCACGCATCAATCACACGAATATCGCGATGATTTATGAAATCGGCGAAGCCGCAGGCAACCCCTTCATTGTGATGGAGTATGTCGAAGGCGAAACGCTAAATCAGCGGGTCCTGAGCGGCACCATAGATTGCAAAGAGATTGTCAGCATCGGCATCGAGATAGCCAATGCTTTAGCCGAAGCGCACGAATGTGGCGTGGTGCATCGTGATATCAAATCCGCAAATATCATGATTACGTCACGCGGCAAAGTGAAAGTGTTGGATTTCGGATTGGCAAAACCTACGCCGCTGACGGATAGAAACAGTATCAAGGCCAAGATTACCGAATCCGGTGTTCTGCTGGGCACGGTCAGTTATATGTCGCCCGAGCAAGCCACAGGGCGCGGCGAAATCACCCATCTTTCGGATATTTTCTCGCTTGGCATTGTTCTCTATGAAATGATGACCGGCTGTTTACCGTTTGAGGGCGAGACCTATTTTCAAACGATTGAGGCGATCAGCAAACGCACGCCGACGGCGATTAAAAAGATGCGCAAAGATGCGCCCCCTCAATTGGTCGCCATCATAGAACGAATGATGAAAAAGGCTCCCAAAGAGCGTTATCAATCGGCCATGGAAATTGCGGATTGTTTAAAAAAGGTTCTGGACGAGCTATAAATCCTGAGCTTCATTATTCGCCGATGGCATATTCATCTTTTGGCGGATGGATAGAAATATCCTGCGCGTGATGCGCTTCCTTCATAAACATCAAAAATCCGAGTCCGAAGATAACCAGCACCAGCAGAATTACAATGACGAGAAAATACCAGGGCAGACCTTGTTGCGCCGTTTCGGCGGCGCGGTTACCCCCAATTGCAAAGAGCACGAAGGGACCGACGATGGCGCCCAGCAAGCCAATTAACAGGGCAATGCGGTCGAAGGGGTTTTCCTGCGGCACCTTGATATGCCAGCCCAAATAATTTCCTGCTGAGGAAGCCAGCAAAGCCACAGCGACGTAGAGAAAAGTTTGTCCGGAAATTAACCAGCGACCTGAAGAATCGCTAATCCAACTACTGACCAGGTAGTGACTGTTGCCTTCGGTTGAAACGGTCAAAACGAGAATGCTCAAGAGCAGCGCTAAACAGGTGACGATTGCCGAATCGGTTAAATGGAGTTGGTCGCTCATCAAGCCGATAATGAATCCGCCCGCGAAAAACGCGCCTAAGGTTAAAGCCAGGAGGAAAAGAAAGGCGATGGGTTGCGGCGCATCTTTGCCCGCCTGATTGAAAAGGAGCAAACTGGCAATCAATGATATGAGAGCTTGCAATCCGAATGTGAATCCAAGCCCGATAAGCACCCGTTTAGGTTGGCGCTTCATAGGCACACTCCTTAGCCGTTTTAGTTATTCATCCCGATTATAATTACCGCTGTTTCTACCTCTTGATTGGAGGAATGGTAGACTGGCGCGCGGCGGGTGTCAAAGCGTTTTTTGCGCAAATAAATGCATTCGTGGTGTGCCCTTGATTATTCGCAAACCGAGCTTATGGAAGTTTCCACCCTCTGAATTTGTAATACTTCTCTTTGGGCTCTCCCGTCCAACCGTTGATGCCCTGTTTGGGCAACCACCAGGTGTGAATAATTAGCCCTATGAGCGACATAACCATGAGCATGACATAAAACCACAAACGCCCGACGGTCTCAGTCAGTAAAATCGTGAGGCCAACAAAAAGGAATATTTTTAGAATGCGCTTCCATTTAGGCGTGCCTTCTTCAAAGTGACCGAAGAGGATATTGCCGATGGCAAAAATTGTTGTCAGCACTGCGACTTCAAACCACCTGGTCTAGGCCAGCCTGTCCTGCAAAAGCGCGTTTATGAAACGCCAAAGAATCGTAAGCCTTGAACAGCTAAAACGGAAAGCAGATAACCCAGTCCTGTATAACAGAGCAACTGTAATCCTGCCAGGCGCCAGGAGTCGGTTTCAGCGCGAACCACGGCCACCGTCGAAAGGCATTGTAGTGAGATGAAGAAGAAGACAATCAGACCGATGACGCTTGAGGTGGTGAACACTTTTTGCGAGCTGTTTTCAAAAGTGGCTTCGCGCATGCTATCAAGCAACCCTTCCTTTTGCTTTTCTTCGTCTTGGTTATCGGAATGAAAGACAATCGCCATGGTCGAAACAAAAACTTCACGTGCGGCAAAGGCCGAGAGCAACCCGACGCCAACGCGCCAATCTACCCCCATGGGTTTTAACGCCGTTTCCATGGTCTGCCCGATTTGCGCGGCTAGCGAATGATCCAAGTCGCTGGGCGTAATAAATGATGGGGGGTTGCCGTCTTCGGTAGGCGGTTGATGCAAGCCGAGTCCGAAATTAGATAACAACCACAAAATCGAAGAGATAATGATGATCGGCACGCCGGCTTTCTTTAAATAAGCTGAAGACCGCGACCAGGTGATTTTAAGCGTCGGTTTGAGCAGCGGTTTGCGATACAGCGGCAACTCCATTGCCAGCATGGAGGTTGTCTTTTTACGGACGAAAAATTTACTGATTAGACCTGCAGTCAATGAACCGGCAAGCAGGCTTGACACATAAATTATTGCTAGCGCTAAACCGGCTTTGCCGGCTGCGCCTGGCAGCAGGGCGGCAAGTAACAAGGCATAAACCGGAAGCCGCGCGCTACAACTCATCAATGGAATAATCCAAATGGTCAATAGCCTTTCGCGTTTTGACGGAATGGTGCGCGCCGCAAGCACCGCCGGAATGGCGCAAGCGAAACCTGAAAGCATCGGCACAAATGAACGTCCGTGAAGCCCAAGTGCCGAAAGCGGGCGATCAACCAAGGCCGCACCGCGTGACAGATAACCGGAATCTTCAAGCAAGGTCATTAAAAAAAACAGGATGACGATTTGCGGGAAGAAGACCGCCACTGCGCCGACGCCGCCAATCAGTCCTTCAGCTACGAAACGCGAAAAAATTCCTGCGGGCAAAATGCTCTGCGCCAATTGTCCAGTTTGAGCAAACAGCCATTCGATCAAATCCATAAAGGGTTGGGCGGCCCAAAAGATTGAAGCGAAGAGAAGGCCAAGAATAAGGAAAAAAATAGGAAAGCCCAGATAACGGTGCAGGACGAGGCGGTCAATGCGATTCGTAATCGAGTTGTTGGCGAGCTTAAGTTGTTTGCTCTTTTTAACCGCGCCGCTTTGGGCGATCAAATCACGAATCGCCTTATAGGCGATGACCGGGTCATTCGAAAGTTCAGTCAATGCAAAGCGTTGAGCGCCAGGATTTGCAACCGCTTGGCGCAATTGAGTGACCAGTTCTTCAATTCCCCACGAGGTTCGCCCGTCAACCGGAATGACCGGAACGCCTAAAGCGTCTTGAAGCTTCCTCGCATTGATAGATTGCCCGGTGTCTGAAAGCAAATCCATCATCGAGAGAGCGATGACAATGGGTCGGCCAAGTTTTGCAGCGAATGCGGCGAACTTTAAGTTACGTTCAAGTTGAGTCGCATCAATTAAAATAATTAACGCATCAGGTTTAATTGTTGGGTGCTGACCGTCCAGCACGCTGCAAGAAAGTTCTTCTTCAGGTGATGGCGCAACGGTGCTGTGAACGCCAGGCAGATCTACGAGGTTGATTGGCGTACCGAAGGTTGGAAGGGTTTTACCTTTTGAAAGGGTGACGGTAACGCCCGGGTAGTTTGCCGTATGAAAACCACCGCCAGTCAGCGCATTCATCAAAGCTGTCTTACCGACATTCGGAACCCCCGCAAGGCAGACCGTCAACTTCTCTTTGGAGGACTCTATAGAGACATCAGGAGTGGTTTTTGGATGAATGGTGTGAGAGGTCACATCGCCAAGATGAGTTTTCACGATTGTAGGCTTATCCAAGCTGCTTCACGTCGTCTCAAGGCTAAGCGCATACCGCGCACTTCCACAACCAGAGGATCGCCAAATGGAACAGATTGAATGACAGCCAATTCTTCGCCAGGGGTTATACCCAAATCAAGCAGTCTGCTGCATTCGGTTTCTGGTCCATCGAGACTCTTAATCCTACAAAACAGGTTATAGGGCGCTTCTAACAAATTCATAAACCCTCTCAATTATGAATACAAAATAATGAGTGTAAATTGAAAGTCATTTTCAATTCAATATTAGAATAGAGCGAAAGATTGAAGGTGTCAACCAAAATTTTTGAGCAGACTTATTTGCTTGAGTTTCCAAAAGCCTTCGAGCTGGAAAGAGTTCCTCAGAGTCGTTAGACTTGTTTATTCTATGAGCAAGCCTTACATTGCCGCATCAAGTTATCTAAACACTGCGCCGCTTTGTTACAGTTTTATTTTTGGTAATCAACGAAACCGCTGCGAATTTCTTTCCGATGCCTCGCCAGCCGTCTGCTCCGATATGCTGAAAGTGAAACGCGCCGATGCCGCGATGATTCCGGCAATTGAATATCAACGAATTCCCGAATTACTTGCCGTGCGGGATGTTTGTGTGGCTTCAAAAAATAAAGTCCGAAGTGTGGTCTTAGCCTCTCGCGTGCCAATCGAAGCGGTGCGTTCAATTGCTCTTGATACCTCTTCAAGGACATCGGCGGCGTTAATTCAAATTATCTTGAATCGCTTTTACAACATAAGGCCGGCGTATCGAATTGCGGCCCCACGCCTTGCAGATATGCTGGAAACCGATGATGCTGCGTTAATTATCGGCGACCCGGCGATGTTAATCGATCGAACGAAACTTAAGGTGTATGACCTTGCCGAAGAGTGGCGCAACCATACCGGCTTGCCATTTGTGTTTGCCTTTTGGGCCGTTCGCGCCGATTCAAAAACAGGGATTGGCGATGTAGATTTTGCTCAAGCCAAACGCGAAGGGCTTGCTCATACGCAGCAATTGGCCGAAATCTATTCGCAGAGTTTAGGGTTGCCGCAGGCCGAATTGGTGACCTATATGACGGAAAATATCTGTTATGACCTGGACGAAGAGAGTTTAAAAGGGTTGAATCTGTACTACAAATTGGCTGCCGAACAAGAGTTGATTGAAAAAGCGCGGGAGTTGAAATTCTGGCGTTGATAGCGGTTCGCTTTGCGAGAGATCTTTGGTTTCTAGCTGTCGGCTTTTTTGAGCGGAATCAAGCTTGCAACTAGAAACCAGAAATCTAAGCGCTCGAACACCTACGGTTGTGATGTTTGAGCCTGGGCCTGGGGTTCTTCAGCAGTGTGGGTCCCGAGTATGGCACGTCCTTCTGCGCTGCGCGGGTCAATGGTGCGAAGGTGTTTTCTACCTTGCATCTCCCAAATCGCAGTGACCTGCCCGTCTTTTTCAACTGCGTGGTAAGTGATTTCGTTCTCTTCCATAATCCTCCTGAAAATTCAGCATAAATGCTGGTTCATTCTAAACATCAGGGGTAAATGCTGTCCAGTCTTCAACGCGTAACCCAAATCAGTAAGTCATCTTCCTCAAACTCACCCGGTGGCTTGGTTGTGGTTGGGGGTGGCGGGGTGTCGTCGTTCTCTAACTCGCGTCGTATCTGGTTACGGCGCAGGATCTGTAGTTCACGTTCCTTTTGTCGAAAACGGCGGATTTGTTCATTGGTGATAATGCCGCGTATCTCCGCATTGACGCGAAATTGCAGCCTGATTTGGTCAGCTTGCGCTTGCGCGAGTTCTTCGCTGAATTGTTTGACCAGCGATTCATTATAGTTTTCAGTCCACAACGCTCTATCGAGGTTTTGCCGCGCTTGACGCAACCGTCGGCCAACGGCAATCGCTTCCTCTTGATGAGAATTATGAATCCCGTTAATGCGCTGTCTCTGGTCAGGGGTAAGCGACAAAGCGTCCATCAACTGTTGCCGGATGAATCGTTGCTGAGGATTGAGGTTCTTATTTGCCATCGGCGGTTCGGTGCCGGGTAGGCCACCGAACGGGCGTTTCCTTACCGCCGGCGGGACATTCTGCCGGCGTCGGTCGAGCGGACGGTCGTCTTGTTGAATTTGCTGTTGGCGCGCATTACGGATACGACGTTGTCCGAAGGTGGCAAAGGGGTCGGCTAAGGCCGCTAATGCGAAGGCAAAAATTAATATGGGTAAGGAAAAGCTTCTCATTGCGCACTCCTATCTTGTACTGATTACAGCCTCAAACCTTTGGACTAAACCGCCGGCCGCAAAGTTTGAATAAATCTTAATTTCCACATCTAAAAACCTAAAAGGTAAACTCGCTAAACACAAATGAAAACCGCCTTTTCCTTCTTTGAAGAAGAAACTGTAGTGCGCTTAACCCTTTCGCGCCTTCGCTGATTCTATTCTCATAACGTTTCGCATGAAAAAGTATGAAGGCGGAAGCTTTTCTTGAAAATTTATTGCGGCAAGAGGTCTTTCAATAACCGAATGACGTTGCCACCCATAATCTTGGCAATCTCTTCTTCACTGAATCCTTCTTCTAAAAGCGCGTCAGTGATTTGCACAACTCCTGTCGTATCAAATGGCGCAGGGATTGCCCCATCATAATCCGAACCTAAAGCTACGTGGTCAGTGCCGATTAAATTCGCGGTGTAGCGAATGGCCCTGGCAATCGCCTTCGCGTCATTGCCACAAGTTGCAGTGTCCCAATAACCGATGCCAACCACGCCGCCGGTTTTCGCTACGCCTTTTAAGTGCTCATCACTCAAATTGCGCGTATTGTCGCAAGTGCCTTTAACTCCCGTGTGGGAGACAACCACCGGACGCGTTGCCATGGCCAGCACATCATCAATGGTGCGCGGCGCGGCGTGCGCAATGTCAACTATCATGTGTTTGGCTTCCATGCGCCGAATCATCTCTTTGCCTTTTTCAGTTAAGCCGTCTTTCTTTACGCCGTGTGCTGAACCCGCTATATCATTATCGAAAAAATGCGTCGGCGCCATCATGCGAATCCCGGCGTTAAATAAGACCTCAAGGTTATTCAAATCACCATCCAGTGCGTGCGCGCCTTCGATGCCCAGAAAGCCGGCTGTAATGTTCGCGTCATTTTTGCGGCGTTCGAGGTAGTTGTTCAAATCGTTCGCGGTTTTAATAATCGTCAGTTTGCCATTGGAACGCTCGGCGAATTTGTGCAGGCGGCTGGCTTGATACAGGGCGCGTTCTTTCAAACTGCTGAGCGCGGCAAACGGCCAGCGTTCGACAAATGCCAGCAGGGTGATGTTGTCGGTTGAATCATCATTGGCTTCGATATTCATGTTGCGCGGCGTTTTGGTCACGATGGTAAAGGCTTGAACGGCGACATTGCCGTCAATCAGTCGCGGCACATCAACGTGGCCATAACTTGCGCGCTCCAGTAAATCGCGGTTCCACAGCAGCGAATCGGCGTGCAGGTCGGCAACCAGTAATTTGGCATGCAGGGCTTTGGCTTTTTCAGAGGCCGCATACGGCGGGGGGTTGAGCGTCGTATTTCTCCCCTTTTCAACCTGCGCCGGTACGACAAAAAAGAGAATGAGTAAACCGATAACAATAATAATGGCAAGGGCAATAAGAAATTTTTTCACTTCGGTTCCTTAAGACTTTACTGTGTTGAAATCAGAAGAGCAGTTCATCTCGAACCCGCATCTTCTTAACTTTGAAGTTAATTAAAATTCGTCGTTCAGGGTCAGTGCGAATGGTTGGATGGACAAATTCCAAGCGGAACTCGGTGTCTTGCGCAGTGATGATGGGACGCCCTTCGTATTGACGCGGAAAAATCAATTCAAATTCACGCGCCGACCCTGACGCCACCGTGTAATTCATCAGCGGCAGCTTTTGACCGTCATTGCGAATCAGATAGATCGTATTTTTTAAAGTTTGTTTCGTTTGACTTCGCCAATAAATCGCTAACCTTCGGTCGTCATCAACGACGTTTGATGTATAGCTGACGCGAAAGACGACTTTGTCTGCGTAGTTACCGGATAAAAACATTTCGGACTTTTGCTCAAAGGCTTTCTGTTGCTCGACATTCAGTTTGTCAAATCGGGCCGTGATTTGCGAAGCGCGAACTAACGCCTGCCGAACCGGCAAGGCCGATAAAACCATCACTTGATAATTAATGAAAGGGAGCGGTTCCATGGTTGGGGTTTCAGGTTGTTGCAGCGGCGCAATGACGGCCCGCTTGAAGGTGTAGGCTTGCGCCCAGGGCGATTCGGTCAACAGCTTTTGGCATTCAGATTCGTTCCATTGATGAAAATCTTTTTTTTCCCAAAAGCTTTGGCTTGCGGCGCTTCCCGCAAACGTGATGACTAACAGAAAAAGCCGCAAGCCGTTTTTCATCATTTATTACCAGGGAAAAGTTTGATTGGCATACCGGTTAAGCCACCTCAACTGCCTTGCGCGGTGCCTTCGGCGATAACCGAGCGGACGTGGGCGTCGCGGCGCAAGCGGTCTAATTCGGCGGCGACGTTTTCGTCTTCGGCGCTCAGTTTTTCAACATCAATTTCGGCGAATTCGATGATCCCCATATCAACAAAGGCTTTTTTAATGCGCGGTCCCCACAGCCCAATATCTTTAATGGTCGGCACAATGCGTGTGAAGAGGCGTTTGCGAAATTGCACCATTATCTCTGCGTTTTCGAGGTAATCCATCAACTCTTTCAAATCAAACCCCAGGCGTTGCCAAATCTCTTCGCCTAAAAATCGGTCGCGCATCAGGTAACACGCCTCAACCGCGAACTCTTCGCGCTCGTCACGCTCCTTTTCACTCAGTTGCGGATAATAATCCCGGAGCGCGAGGCGGCCGAAAGCCACATGGCGAGCCTCGTCTTCCATCACATAGGCGTTAATCGCTTTGCCAAGCGGGTCGGTTGCCAGGTCGCGAATCGTCCCGAATGCGGCAAGCGCCAAGCCTTCGATGATGACCTGCATTGCCAGGTAGGTGAAGTCCCACCGCGCGTCGGTGATGCCTTGTTCAATCAGCGTTTTTAAATGCACATTGATGGGGTAGGCGAGCTGAATCTTGTCGCGCAAAAATCGCGAATAGACTTCGACGTGGCGCGCTTCGTCAATGACCTGCGTTGCGGCATAGAATTTCGAGTCAATATCGGGAACGGTTTGCACAATCTTTGCCGTGCAAATCAAGGCGCCCTGTTCGCCGTGCAGGAATTGCGAAAAACGCCAGGCTTCCAGGTGATGACGGACTTCGGCTTTCCCTTTGTCGTCCAGCTTATTCCAGGTTGGCGACCCGTAAATTGAAACGAAGTAATCGGGAAATCCCAGAGGGTTTTCCAAGTCAACGTCGTGCGACCAATCAATTCGCTCATTGGCATTCCACTGGCGGTTTTTGCCCTTTTCGTAAAGGTTGAGCAGACGGTCACGACCTTCGTCATATTCCCAGTTGAAAACCGTTCGGGCGCCATCGGTCGGAACGTGCCACTCGGTTTGCTCGACCGGCAGGGTGTACATGCGTGTACTCATCAGGCGAAACTCCTTTGGGTGAAAGTGAGACTGAGATGGAAATGAGAGCTTTCCATCTGCGAGAGTATTTTGTTTGCTCGCGCAAAGTCAAGTACGGAAATTGAAAAAGATTCAGATTTATGGTCAACCGTCGGGTCGCACAATTTTCGCCCTCACTTAAAATCTCTCGCCGGCCAAAGGAGAAGGTATTTCCCACCTGAGACGAATTGAGCAGAGCTGGGCAAATAATCCCCATGAGATGAGTTGAGCCGAAAAATTGCCGGTGTTAGAATGACCACTCTCTTCACAACTTCCATAAAAGCTTGGGCAAAAGAAAGGCACAATGATGAGCAATCTTCACCTCAAAAGACTTGTCAGCTTAACATTGATATGTGTTTGGTTAGCCGCGCAGAATGTTGACCTGCAAACCGTAAGCGCTTGGGCGGGCGGACAAAAGTCCAAAACCAAAGTTGCAGCAAAAGTGACGAAAGGCAACAACACCGAAGCCCGTATCCTGGCCGCCGAAAAAGGCACCGGCGAGGAGGGCAACTGGCTGGCGCACGGACGCACCTTCAATGAACAACGATTCAGCCCGCTTAAACTTATCAACGATAAAAATGTTAAAGATTTGAAACTCGCCTGGAGCTATAAACTTGATGTTGACCGGGGCACGGAAGCGACCCCGATAGTCGTAGACGGCACCATGTACACGACCGGCGCTTACAGCATGGTTTATGCGCTGGATGCGAAGACCGGAAAGCTGTTGTGGAAATATGACCCGAAAATTCAACGCGATTATGCCGAACGCGCCTGTTGTGATGCGGTCAATCGCGGGGTTGCCGTGCTTGAAGGCAAAGTTTATGTGGCAACGCTTGACGGGTATTTAGTCGCGCTCGATGCCGAAACCGGAAAAGTCGCCTGGAAAAAAGACACGGTGATTGACCGCGCGCGCAAGTACACCATCACCGGCGCGCCGCGCCTGGCTCACGGCAAACTCATCATCGGCAATGGCGGCGCGGAATTCGGCGTGCGCGGTTATGTCACGGCTTATGACGCGAAGACCGGCAATCAAATTTGGCGCTTCTTTACGGTTCCTGGCGACCCTGGCAAACCTTATGAGTCGAAGATTATGGAGACCGCAGCAAAGACCTGGACCGGCGACAAATACTGGGGCTATGGCGGCGGCGGCACGGTTTGGGATTCGATGGCCTATGACCCTGATTTGAATTTGCTTTACATCGGCGTCGGCAACGGCGCGCCCTGGAATCAACACTATCGCAGTCCGCAAGGCGGCGATAATCTGTTTCTCTCGTCCATCGTCGCCTTGAATGCAGACACCGGCGACTATGTTTGGCATTATCAAACGACGCCGGGCGACAAATGGGATTATACGGCAACCCAACATATCATTCTGACCGAGTTGAACATCGGCGGCGCCAGTCGCAAAGTCTTGATGCAAGCCCCGAAAAACGGCTTTTTCTATGTGCTCGATAGAAAGACCGGCGAACTGATATCCGCCGAACCTTATGTGAAAGTGACTTGGGCAAAAGGGGTTGATAAAACCACGGGGCGCCCGATTTTATCCGATAGCGCGGATTATGTGAAACAGCCGCAACTCACCTTTCCGAGCCCTTATGGCGGACACAACTGGCAACCGATGTCTTATAGTCCACAAACCGGATTGGTTTATATTCCGGCTCAGGAAGTTCCCTTTCTTTATCTCAGCGACCAGGGTTTCAAAGAGCGAAAACGCGGCTTCAACAATGCGCTGGGAATGATCAATCAGGGCATCCCCGAAGATGCCTTTTCCGTCAGCGCGATTTTGCAAATGACCAGCGGCAAACTCTCGGCTTGGGACCCGGTGAACCAGAAAGAGGTCTGGAAAGTGGATTTCGACAATCCTTGGAATGGCGGCGTGTTGTCAACGGCTGGCAATCTCGTTTTCACTGGAACCGCTGACGGACGAGTCGTGGCTTATTCAGCCGATAAGGGCGAAGCGTTATGGCAAGCCCCGGCGCAAACCGGAGTGATTGCGCCGCCGATGACCTATCAGGTTGATGGCGAACAGTACATCGGGATTTCCGTTGGCTGGGGCGGCGCGTTGGGGTTGGTAGGCGGCGACGTTGCGAAAGCCGCCAACACGACATCCATTGCGCGGGTGCTGACCTTCAAGATCGGCGGCACGGCGCAACTGCCTCCCGCCGCGATGGTTGCCGAGACCATGCCGGAAATTCCTGCCCTTACGGCTTCGGCTGAGGCTGTCCAACAGGGCAGAGAACTCTTTCACACCTACTGCGTCTTCTGCCACGGACTCGCGGCCGTCGGTGGCGGCGCCATTAAAGATTTGCGTTATCTGAGCGCCGAGCGCCACAAATCATTCGTCGGCATCGTGCAAAACGGCTTGCCGGCGCGCGGCATGCCCGATTACAAAGATGAATTAAGCAGCGAGCAGATTAAAGCGATTCAGGCCTACATCATCAAACGCGCTCACGATGAAAAGAATCGCAAGACTTCGAATCAAGGCAAGTAAAAGCAGTAAGTATTCTTGAACGAAAAATAGCTGGGCAGATAAAGAAATTGTCTGCCCAGCTATAAATTAAAGTTCGAAGTCTATCGCCCACTTATTGTACATGGCGGTAATATTCGTGAGCCGCTTTTTCCCACGAAAAACTGTTTCTTATGAAATCTATCCCTTCAATGAGCATTCGGTAGTAAAGATTTGGTCGCTCGTGATAGATCTTCACTCCATCTTCAATGCCTAACGACAACTCCTGTGCCATTAGACGGAAAAGGGAATATTGTTTGCGTTCATCGATTCGATTCAGCATTGCTCCTTTAAGGTTATAACCGACACGATTAATACTCTGCCAATCTTCAATAGATTGGGTATTATCGTCCTCTCCAACCAACAATCCGGTCGGATGTGATGATGAAAGATGCCAACGACGAGCACGAAGCTCAGCGGTCTGGCTAAGGGAAGAGGCAGCCCGTAGAGGAACAATTTGTTGAATAATGCCTCCAGTTGCTCGACCGATTCCTACGGTTCCACTCAGGTAAAATTCATTAGCCATTCCAAATGGTTCGTATAGAGATGGCATGATTCCATAGGATGCCCCTCGAAGTGTTGCTTCAAAACCTTCTTTCCATAAAAAAGGAAAGGCGATAACTTTTTCCGGGAATTGCCGAGTCAGGTTTCTCAAAAACATAAGGCCACCTAAGCCTTCATCTCCCGGTATTGGAAAAAAGAAAAATCTTGCATCTCCACCGCGTTCTAAAAAGGCAGTAATTGCAGCGACTGCGACATCGTACCCTTTTTGTCGCGTATCATCTCGCCCAGCCATAACAAACCAACAAGCATCGTTCTGGGTATCGAATTTTTCTAAATCTCCCCAAATGGGTGTGCTTTCGGATGGCACCAGATTATTTAATGCTTCAAGGGACTGTTTTTTATTGTCAGTTTTCCACCTTTGGAAGGGAGAAAAATTCCCTTGCCGGGCTTCGTTTACAATTTCTCCTTTTACCACAAGATCTTTGAATGGTCCGTTATTGACCCCAAGAAGACGAGACCTAAGAAGTTCCTGAATATGTTTTGCCATTACTTGCGCTTGCAGGTGATCTTCCAGCAAATCTACAGCAAATTGTTCAGAAACTGTAAACACGGGTGATTGAACAAGAAGTAAGGCGCGGGCTAAAACAGTTTCAATTTTCGAGAATCCTGATTGCGCCTTGTATGCTGGGCAGTAGCTGGGATTGATGCCCACTCGTAACAGATCTGCATCTGTGGCTCGGCTGTCATAGCTGTTATGGAGAGTGATAAACAGCTTATGACGACCAGCCTGTGCTGCTAATGCCAATGCGGTGGTCGCGGCCTCCCAATCTTGTAGCAGCAAAGTCCAATTGGTTTGCGAATCTAAAACCTCAATTGCTTTAGCGACAGCAGCCCCAAAAAATAAGGCATCCCGCAAAAGGTTTTCGGCAATCTCTTCCTGAGTTTCTCCTATAAAGTAAGGATGCGGGTTTCCGGCAAAGAAACGCTCATCTTCAGCTTGGAGAAAATAGCACGTCCATTTGTCGTCATAGCCGAGAATGTTCACCTTGATTTCGGCTCCGTCGAAGATGAGCTTAAAACTTCCCACAAGCCTCGTCTTGAGTGACTTGGTTTTGGCAAGCTTGTGATGATAGGGCGTGATGACAACGGTGTGTAGCCCTGAAGCTTGCCGCAAGTAGCCAGGCAAACGCCCTATAACGGCGGCAATACCGCCACAAGGTGCAAAGGGTGTTTCGTAGGTAACAAAAGCTATTTTTTGTGATGTAAGGATAGTCATAGAATTGACTCAATAGATCCGACGTCGGGATCCATTGACACCTCCTGATTTAAAGTCGAGACACACTACTACTCCAAGCTATTCCACTGACCTCAGATTCAGAAAAAAGCTTTATACATTTGCTCAGAAACCTGAGGGATAACTGGGTTGATTGCATGTCGATGGGATTAAATCAGAAATCGACACCTTTGTGGGTTTGGGGCAAAAATCGTTTTGGATTAGACCAAAATATATTTTGGTCTAATCTTTTTGCATCCCGAATTATTGATAAAGGCAGGCTCAATGCCCAGATGAAATAGCCTCATCAATAATCGTTTCGACTTTCCATTCGTGAGCAAAAGATAGGTCAAAAAAAGGTTTGCTAATAGGCTGAGTTTCCAATTGCGCCATGACAAATCGGGGCGAACTTAACAGATGAGGATAACGCGTTCTTAAAAGATATGCCCAGGTTAAACCTTCCGTACCGCCCATACCGAAAGTAACCACTAGGCCGGGACCCTCCGTCCAATCCTCCAGATTTTCCCAACCTTCTCGGTCACTAAAATCCTTCTTCCCGTCCCACTTTTTCATCACTGGTGTATAAAGTAAAAAGGTCATCGTAAGATTTGAGGTTGCGGGTGTGTACCAATTTATCCCGTTGTACTTTGTATGCTTCGTATAGGAGGCACCACCATTTTGTCTGAACTCCAACCAGGCTTTATTAATATTCTGACTGGAAAGCTTGGCTGCGATAGATTTCGATACCATTACTTGCGAGCGTGCACAAATTGAAAGGTATTGCCTGCAGGTGGCAAAGATATTTTTTTCCAATAAAGTTCCGCTTCTTTTCTTTCCTCTATTGTCGCCCTTCTCTTCATCATCTATAGGGGGTCTGGTTGTCAGCACCAATAAATCAGAAGGTTGAAGTTGAAATGAATCGATTATGCCAAGTGCATCTTCAGCGGGATGATTACATAGCAGTCCACCATAGATATAACGGTTTGAGCATAGTACTGCTGCTATTTCACCAAATGCTCCGCCATCACGAAGTTGATGCGGACGTAGCCATTTATTTCTTCCTCCTGTGTCAAGATAACTAAATCTAAAGAATCTGCTTTTCATACCTTCTCCTTGGCGGTCTACGACAATAGTTTTCCTTAGAGCGAGTTTTGAAATTAGAAGATGCGCCAAAGGCGCAACGAGAAGGTAGCCGGACGTCTAAGGTCTGGTTGGCGAACATCGAGGTTTGAGCTTTGAAGGGGCACCAGAACGGTCTTGCCGCGTTGAAGACGCGGAGAACGCGGGCCCTTGATTCCAGCGATTTCACCCCTGGCTACCTTCTTCACGCCGGTTCGCGGCGAAGACGATATTCAAAAATCCTCTTAGGAAATAAAGCTACGACTATTTTGTTGGTTTAGATGCTTCCAACCAATCCTGCGGTTGAAAGTAGGTTATCGCTTCAGCTTCACGGCTGTTCGGTTCGGGCTGGTAATCGTAAACCCAACGCGCTTCAGCCGGCAGCGACATCAAAATTGATTCAATGCGCCCGCCGGTTTCCAATCCAAACTTGGTGCCGCGGTCATAAACTAAATTAAATTCAACATAACGCCCGCGACGAAGCAGTTGAAAATGGCGTTCGCGCTCGCCATAGGCTTCATCTTTGCGTTTTTCAACAATCGGCAAATAGGCCGGTAAAAAGGCGCGTCCGGCGGCTTGCTGAAATTCAAATAACCGTTCGAGGTCGCGCCCTTCCTGTTCGGCAGTCAGGTAATCAAAAAAGATGCCGCCGATGCCGCGCATCTCGTTGCGGTATTTAATCGTAAAATAGTCGTCGCACCATTTTTTGAAACGCAGATAGTAGGTTCGGTCAAACGGGTCGCAAGCGTCTTTCAATGTTTGATGGAAATGAACCACGTCTTCACGATAAGGGTAGGAAGGCGTTAAATCCGTGCCGCCGCCAAACCAGCCACTGGAGCCTCTTTCAAGGTAGCGGAAATTGGCGTGTACGGTTGGCGCCATCGGATTCCAAGGGTGCAAGACGAGCGAGGTTCCGGTGGCGAAAAACTCCGTGCCGCTGCCGACCGGCAAGGTGTTGGCAAAGGCTTCAGGAAAATTTCCGTGCACGGCGGAATAATTCACCCCGGCTTTTTCAAAGACTGCGCCTCCTTCCATTACCCGTGTGCGTCCCCCGCCGCCGCCTTCGCGCTGCCATTCGTCTTCACGAAATTTCGCTTTGCCATCTAAATTTTCAAGCGCCCGGCAAATCTCATCTTGCAGGACGGTGTAAAAATCTCTGACGCGCTCTTTGAGGGCTGGCCGGCTTTCCATCGTTTGATTCCTCTCTGGTCTGATGAAGGTACAAAAACTCCAGTTTGAAAATGCAAAGGTATCATATTGAACGAGACTCCTGAAAAATAAAAACCGCTAAGGCGGCCGTCATTCAGTCTCTTAAAACTATTGTGAGCGCTAATGAATTATGAGAGGATGGGCACGCTGAACATCCCTCCTGCTTAACATCCCCTTTGCAAACTTAAAGATGCCAAAACCGTTGAGGTGCGCTGAAAGGCGATGAAGGCGTGTAGGTTGACGCCGAGGCCTTTCAGGCTCCGAATTATTGATTGAATGAGTTGTGCTAAAACTGAAAACGAAAGCCCAGGGGTGAAGCGATTGCCGAAGGAAAATTCGCCGACTTTGATGGTTTCGGCGCTTCTGTGGTTGTTGATGATTGGCGTTGGTTTCTTTTACCTGTGGAAATATGAAAACACCGCAAGTGGCGCGACCGCCCCACCGATTCAATGGCCCGTTGCCAGCTCAATCGAGCGGGATACCAGGCGTCCGACGCTGGTTATGCTGGCGCATCCGGGCTGCCCGTGTACGCGCGCCAGCCTCGGAGAACTCGCGCTATTGATGGCTGCAGGGCAGCAAAAGGTGACCACCTATGTCCTTTTTTATAAGCCGTCGGGCTTTCCGGCCGATTGGGAAAAGACCGATTTGTGGCAGAGCGCCGAGCGTATCCCCGGGGTTGTCGTGATGAGTGATGAAGACGGGTTGGAAGCCGCGCATTTCCGGGCGGCCACATCCGGGCAGGTGGTTTTATATGATAAAGATGGGCAATTACTATTTAATGGCGGCATTACGGCTTCGCGCGGACATTACGGCTATAATACGGGACGCGACACCCTGGTCTCCCTGCTCGCCGGGCAAACCGCAGAGCCTCAGGAAACCTTCGTCTTTGGCTGCTCATTGATAACTAAAGATTCTAAATGTAACGAGGAAGAGAACGTATGCGACAAGTAGAAGGCGGTGCAGAACCAGCGGATTTCACCCGGCAACGAGCCAAAGATATATTTAATCAACAACAGCAAACCATTTATAAAAGCACAGACCAGATGTTTGCCATTTTGATGGCGATTCAATGGTTCGCAGGAATTATCGCGGCCTGGGTCATTTCGCCGAAGACCTGGGCTGGCGCGCAGAGTCAAGTTCATCTGCATGTGTGGATGGCGATATTTTTGGGCGGTACGCTCAGTTTTTTCCCCGTTTTTTTAGCCCGCACTCAAGGCGGAAAACCGTTGACGCGGTTTATCATTGCGGTTGCGCAAATGCTCACCTCGGCGTTGCTCATTCATTTGACCGGCGGACGCATTGAAACCCACTTTCATGTCTTCGGCTCACTGGCGTTTTTATCCTTTTATAGAGATTGGCGGGTGCTCATTCCGGCAACCGTTGTCGTCGCCGTAGACCATATTGTCCGCGAAATATTTTGGCCGCAATCGGCCTATGGGGTGCTGACCACTAACGGATGGCGCTGGCTGGAACACGCCGGTTGGGTCTTATTTGAAGTAACTTTCCTCTGCATTGCCATTAAACGCAGTGTCGGTGAAATGTGGGATATTGCCGTCAGAACGGCGGAAATTGAAAACTTAAATCTGAGTCTCGAGCACCGCGTTGCCGAGCGCACGATGCAACTGGTCGCGATTAACGGTGAACTTGGAAGAGAGGTAGGCGAGCGGCGGCGGGCCGAAGAGGAAATGGAAAAAGCCAAAGAGGCCGCCGAAGCCGCCACCCGCGCCAAGGGCGAATTTCTGGCGAATATGAGCCACGAAATTCGTACCCCGATGAATGCCGTTATCGGGATGACCGGACTGCTTTTGGATACTCCCCTGTTGCCGGAACAGCGTGAATTTGTCGAAACCATCCGCACGGGCGGCGATTCATTGCTCACCGTAATCAATGACATTCTCAGTTTCTCGAAGATTGAATCCGGTCAACTCGAACTCGAAAATCAGCCCTTCCTGCTGCGCGATTGTGTCGAAGACGCCTTCGATTTAATCAGTCAACTGGCGGCTGAAAAACAATTGGATATGGCGTACATCTTTGATGAACAGGTGCCGCAAGCCATCATCGGAGATATGACTCGACTCAGACAAATCCTGGTTAATCTGCTCAATAATGCCGTGAAATTTACGGATTCCGGGGAAATCATTATGATGGTTTCGGCCTGTCCGCTAGAGCCTCAAACTTATGAACTCCTCTTTTCAGTCAGGGATACAGGTATTGGGATTCCGCAAAACAAGCTCGACAAACTCTTCCGCTCTTTCAGTCAAGTAGATGCTTCAACAACGCGGCAATATGGCGGCACCGGTCTCGGACTCGCTATCAGTAAACGCCTCAGCGAAATCATGGATGGGAAGATGTGGGTTGATAGTCAGGTCGGTGTCGGGTCAACCTTTTATTTCACCATTCAAGCGCAGCGCACCGAAGTCTCTCGCCGTTTTCAAATACAAGGCGCGCAAGCGGAATTGACTGACAAGCGGCTGTTAGTTGTTGACGATAACTTGATTAATCGGCAAATCCTGAGGCTGCAATCCGAATCCTGGGGAATGAAGACCCTGACCGTCGCTTCCGGAAGAGAGGCTTTGAAATTGTTGGAGGAAGACGAAGCCTTTGACCTGGCGATATTGGATATGCACATGCCTGAAATGGATGGCGAGATGCTGGCTGCAGAGATTCGCAAACAGAAAAAATTACAGACCTTGCCTCTGGTAATGCTTTCATCCGGGAACAAACATATTGTGGCGGATGGCAGCCCGACCGCCGTCTTTGCAGCCTTTTTAACCAAGCCGATTAAACCCTCGCAGTTATATGATGTCCTGATTGGCGTCCTGGCGCGGCAATCAAACAGAAGTAAAAAAGAAGTTCACGCGCAAACCGTAGACCGCACTCTGGGGGCGCGTTTGCCGCTGAGAATCCTCTTGGCAGAAGACAATGTGGTCAACCAGAAAGTGGCGCTGCGAATGCTGGAACGCCTGGGCTATAGAGCCGATACCGTATCTAACGGTATCGAAGTTTTAGAGGCCCTGCGGCGGCAAGCTTACGATGTTGTGCTGATGGATGTGCAGATGCCCGAAATGGACGGGTTGGAGGCCACCATGCGAATTCATGAAGAATGGCAGACCCGCAGGCGACCCCGTATCATCGCGATGACCGCCAATGCCATGGAGGGTGATAAAGAGGAATGTTTAAACGCCGGGATGGACGATTATATAAACAAGCCTGTAAAGATTGAGCAACTCCAGAAAGCTTTGGCGAAGTCCGCAAGGTTAATCACCCGGGAACCTGTGCCGGAGATGAAGGACAGGGTTGATGTCGCATAAGGCCGGTATATAACTTCAACTCCTGAAATATTTTCGTGACCTACTCACCCTTTTCCATAGGAAGCGCTTGCTCGCGGGACCATTCATCGAGTCCGCCGTCATACACGGCTACATTCGGATGCCCAAGCATAACGAGGACAAAAGCGTTCAACGTAGCGGCAATGCCGCCGCCGCAATAGGTGATGGCCCGCGCTTTGTCGAGCGCCCCGGTTTCGACAAAGTGTTGCCGAAGGTCGTCTTTTGAACGCAAGACGCCGCTTTCAGGTATCAAGAGAGCCGGAAAGGCAACATTATGGCTTCCCTTGATATGACCATCGCGCGCATAACCCAGCCCCGTCTTACCGGTGTGCATCTCCCGGGGCAAAGCATTAATTGTACAGACTCCGCCATCCTCGATGGCGTGAAGCACTTCCTGCTTGGTTGCCCACATCTGCTCACGCGGACGGGCGCGAAACCTGGTTTCCTCGTAACCACAAGGCTCACTACAAAGCGGCTGGCCCTCGGCCCGCCACTTGGCCATTCCGCCATCGAGTACCGCAACCGTTGCCAACCCGGCAGCCCGCAATAACCACCAGCTCCGGGTTGCCCACATGAGGTCTGTCTGGCTATAGACGACAATTTGGTGCTCGTTGGATACCCCTGCTCTCGACAACTCTTTCTCAAGCTGTGCGAGAGTTGGGCGGGTAAATAAAAGAGGGCTATCCGGATTGGAGAGGTTATGAATGAGGTCAATAAATGCAGCGCGCGGGATGTGCGCCGCTTCGTAATCCGCCCGCCCGCTCCGCGCTTTAATACCGGAAGGCGTGCGGTCAGCATAGGCTGTGACATCGAACACACGAAGGCGCGCATCGTCGAGACGCTTTGCCAGTTCTTCTGTGCTCATCAGCATGGGCTCATGGCCGTTCAAGTATGAATCCTCCTGCTTAAAGTTGGCTGGCCTGGGGCAGCGCGCGAAATCTTTGCCACCCCTCCCGGCTTCGCTGGCTTCAAAAAGCCATAAAATTATCGTTGCAACGCTTTCTACAGGGAAGGTATCATATTAACCGTCACCCCCTGAAAACAAGAAAAGAGATTCTAAGGGAGAATGAAGTAATATGCGCGTGTTGAGACAGAATAAAAGTATCTTTACGATTTCCATGTTGCTGGTTTTAGGGCTGGCGATTTCAGCGGTCGCCCAAAACGGCAACTCCAGTTCAGTGCCCAATCCTGAAATCTTCAAACCAACCCTCAAACTCAAAAATTTCGGTCAAATCAATAATAACTACTTTCGCGGCGCTCGCCCGAAAGACGAGGACTACAAAACGCTGGCGGCAATGGGGATTAAGACCATCGTCAATCTTGAGCGCGATGGCGACACCAGCGCTCAACAAAAAGCCGAGGCGGCGGGTTTGAAATTTTTCCTGATTCGCATGAGCGACAGCGAAAAGCCCAGTGATAGCGATGTGCAAAAGTTTTTGGCGATTGCCAATGACCCCGCCAATCAACCGATTTATGTTCATTGCAAAGGCGGTCGTCATCGCACAGGGTTGGTTACCGCGGTCTATCGCATGGAACACGATGGCTGGACCCGCGACCAGGCCTATGCCGAAATGAAAAAATTTGATTTCAGCTATGGGTTTGGACACGGCGACTTGAAAGATTATGTTTTTGCTTATCATACGGCGAGCGAACATAATAGCAATGTCGGAACCGTTGCCGGCGAATCGAAACAGCAGTAAGTCAGAGGAACCCAGATTCCTTTAACGCAGATTAACATCCGAGTAGTACAAGCATGAAAAAATCAATTCTTCACGGGCTGAGCGCTATGGCTTTTGTCCTGGCGCTCTTTTCGGCTCCATCGTTTTCGCAACAGGTCAAAGAGTTGCCCAATTTCCAGAAAGTGACTGACCGTCTCTATCGCGGCGCCCAACCGCAAGCGGGCGGCCTGAAAAAACTCGCCGAACTGGGAATCAATACCATCATCAATCTGCGCGGTGAAGACGAATTCGGGCGCGCTGAACAGAAGGAAGCCGAAGCCTTGGGGCTACGTTATTACAGTATTCCGATGGGCGGACTCAGTCGCCCAAGCGATGAAGAGGTCGAGCGCGTGCTGAAACTGATTAACGCGCCTGAAAATGGCAAAATCTTTGTCCACTGTAAACACGGAGCCGATAGAACCGGGACGGTGATTGCCTGTTATCGCATCTCACAGGAAAATTATTCGGCGGAACAGGCGCAAGCCGAAGCCAAAAAATATGGCATGAGCTGGGTGCAGTTCGGTATGAAGGGGTATATCTCCGATTACTATAAAAAGCGCCAAGTCGCGCGCCCGGCAGGCGACAATCAAAAAGCGGTGAGCGAGGTTGACACGAAAACGGCCAACCGCCTGTCGCCGCTCTTTAATTAATCCTTGACCTGCGTCTTCCTTACATCGAAGGCGCCAGCAGAATGGCGTTCATAAACATCTGCTGCGAGGTGCGCCACAGATAGCGGAAGTTCGGGTCTTCAGCAAATAAAATGACGTGACCACGACCCGTCGGTTCATCTATCAAATAAGCGGTGCCGCGCAACAGTTCTTCCGTGTTATTTTCCCACGTAAATCCTGAAACAATCAGTTGCCCCTCTTTTTTGAAAGTGACCACATTGGCGCCTTCTTTTGAAGGGCGCAAGAATCCACCGCCCGACAGCAAGACGACCAGCGAATCCGTTTCATAGCCGTATGAGAGATAGTGTTGGCGGTCAACCTTGGTCAGAAAAGCCGCGCCCGCCAGTTCAATCGGTTCCGTCGGCTTGCGCTTTTCAAGCGGTTTTTCTTCAGGCTGGTCTTCCGCTTTTGGGGTTGCCGATTTGTCTTTTGCCGATTTGGGTCCCCCAGTTGGTTGCGCAGAAGGATTGCTTGATGGCGATTGCGCCGGCGGCGCAGAAGGTTGCGACGGCGCGCCCGCTTCACCCTCTGCGCCGACGTATTGTGCCGAAGTCATCGGCGTCTCTTTTGCCAGGAACATGCCCACAGCGCCGCTCAGCCCAATGACGACGCCGCCATTTGATACCCACTCTTTTAGGCGGTCGAGTCCGGGTTTGCCAAGCGTTGCCTGGTACGCGCCGCCGATGCCATCCGGGAAAATCACGACATCGAATCTCTCCAGATTGCCGCGCAGCGCATTGAGGGTTACGGGGGTAAATTTCAATCCATAACCGCGCTCAAAGGTGTACCACATCGCGCCGAAACTTGTCGGGTTGGTGCCTTCGTCCCAGACCACTGCGACGCGCGGGTTTTTCAAACTCGAAATATATTCGGAACCTACACCGGTATCCCCTTGTTCGGTGTAAGCCGAATTGACGGCAAAAACTTTTGCGCCGGTGCGCTGCGCCAGTTCATTGATGCGGGTGTGCAAATTTTCAGGGTTGCGATGGGTTCGCACAATCAAGGTGCCGGCTGTCCAGTTGCGTCCGCCAGCATTTAATTGGCGGTTCGCAATGGCGACTTTGAATCCTTCCGCCAGCAAGGCAATTAATAATTTCGTGGCGCCGTCGCCGCCATAGGGAATCACATAAGCCGTGGTGGCGCGTCCGCCTTCAACGCCGCCGCCGAGGCCGGGAAGCGGCTGGGCATCGCTTGCGGCAAGCCCGGTGAGGCTTTGAATCTGGGCATTCTGCTGTTGAAACGGTAGCGACAGATTTTCCGTGAGCGTCACCAGCGCGCCTTTGACGGCGTTTGCGTCTTCCGTCCAATAGGCTTCAACGCCAAACGCCAGGGGCAATGACCAAGCGGTGGTGTCATAAAATTCATAGCCCTCTTTCTGAACATTTTTGCCGCGATTTTCATTGCGCTCGCGGCGCTCGGTTTCGCGTTTCACGAAATCTTTATCGAGTTCGGAATTGGGTTCAAGATGGGCTTTTGCCAAACGCTTCTGCGGTTGATTGAGGTCTATCAGGTAAGCCCCGACAGGAAAATCTTTCGCCGATGGTTTGCCGCTGACATAGTCATGCGCCGCGTTGGCTTTGAACGCTTCACGCGCCACTTGGACTTCGATGCCTTCGCGCACCAGATTGCGCACCAGCGCGGCGGCGCGTTGCGGGTCTTTGCCGGGAAGCAAAACGACGCGCTTCATCGGCCCTTCGCGACCTTCGTCCATGCCGGTTTTGAAAAAGGCATAATAATCTTTCAAGCGTTCTTCACGATTTGCCACAGCCGTTTCGAGGGTTGCCATGGAAGCGGTGAAATGTTTGGCAATGCCTTGCCGAAAGGTGAGCACGGTCTCGTCATCAAGTTTGCTATTTAATGAGCGCGGCCCGCCGCCATCGGTTTCATAAGTCATGCCAATGGCGCCGTTCAATGAAGCCCAGGAATCTTGATAACCTGCATAGTACAAATCGTAGACGTGGCGCGAATAATAATTCCACCCGTATTGATCGAAGGCCGCCGCGTTGCCGCGCCCGAATTTCTCAAACCAGGCTTTGAATTTTTCAGGCAAATTTTTATTCACCGGGTCAGCGACCGGCGGAAAAAAGTAGCTTGCAACCTGTCCGTGATGATCAACAAAGACTTGCGGATGCCACTGGCGAACGCCGCGAATCACCGCAATATTTTCCGGCTGGGTCATCGCCAGCATATCGCGGTTCATATCGAAACGATAATGATTGACGCGCCCATAGATTTGATAAGGCTCGCTGTGTTCGATGCTGAAATTATCGGCATCGCCGATGGCCACGGAATTTTCCCAAACCGCAAAACGTTCGTGTCCATCCGGGTTATGCATGACATTAAGGATGATGACGGCGTTTTTTAATAGCTCAAGGGTTTTCGGCTCATTCGAGGCCGCGAGTTGATAGAAGACTTGTTGAACCGCTTCGTAACTCGCCGATTCATTGCCATGAATTCCATAGTTGAGCCAGATAATCATCGGGGTGGCGCTGGCAATTTGCTGCGCTTCGGTTTCTGTGGTTTTTCGCGGGTCGGCGAGTTTCGCAATGTCAGCCTTGATGGCGTCCAGACGCGCTAAATTTTCCGGCGCAGAAATGATTGCCCAATAAAGCCTGCGATATTCCCAGCTTTCGCCGCTTTCAACGAGGCGCACGCGGTCGGCGGCGGCGGCCGCCATTCGTTCAATCACGCGCACGATGTTGCCGTGCGGCGATTGAAATTGTCCGGGTTCGTAACCGGTGATGGCTGCAGGGCGCGGAACGTTTTCCCGGTAAGGTCCGCGCGCATAAAAATCGAATTTCTGTTGGGCGATGGCATTAATGCAAAATAGAATGGTGAGCAAAAGGAGCAGAGATACTTGTCTGATGGTCATTCAATAATTTCCTCTACTGAATTTGAAATCATCGGCGATGAGTGTAAATGATTCGGCAGGGTGTTGAAAAGAATACGGGCATAGCGGATGGCAAGACAACTAGAAATTATCGGGTTAGCCAAACCTCGCCGCGCAAATTAAGCGGGAACCGGTGGGAGGTCTCTGCTTAGAAGAGCCATTCCCCTGATTGAAGTTCGGTCTGCCATTTCATCAATTATGAGCGCACGATTTACGTTCACCATCCTTTGCAACAAAAATATTTTTTTTCTCACTTACTGCCAACCGAAATTCGTTAAGGGTGTCTATAGTTGTGAGATTCGGAAAAGGTAAAAATGATTTGAGCCTCAACGAAGCGGAATTGATTCGACGCGCTAAGTCCGGAGACCGGGAGGCCTTCTGTCTGTTGGCTCAACTCTTTGAACGTCGTTTGTATGCGCTGGCTCTTTATTATGCGCGTGACGCGCACGATGCCGAAGACCTCTCGCAAGAGGTTTGGCTCAAAGCTTATCGCGCCATGAAAGGTTTTCGCGGCGAATCGAGTTTTTACACCTGGTTGCGCCGTATTGCAATCAACACTTTTTTGAACCACGAGCGCGATATGAAAGTAGCCGATAACGCAAGGGCAACAACTGGAAGAGGCGATCGCCTGTCGTTGGATGAAGCGGATGAATTAACTGACGCGCAGTCTGTAAATATCGAAGAGACGCTGCATCAACGGCAATTGATGGCCCAAGTCACCGAAGCGCTTGCGGAGCTTACCCCGCAACAGCGATTGATTTTTTTACTTAAACATCGCGAAGGCATGTCAACGGAAGAGATTTCGCAGGCTTGCAATATCTCTGCAGGCACCGTGAAAAAATCGCTCTTTCGTTCGTTGCACAAAATTCGTGAACGACTGGGAATTGCGCCGCCTACGAAAGAGCCGTCAAGCCTGGCGATGAGCGAAACGGTTTGAGGAGAGCTTGAATGCACAATTGTCAAAACCTCGCAGAGCGTATGGTGGATCTGGTGTTTGGCGAACTCAGCGAAGCCGAGCGCGCCAGCGTGCTTGCCGAACTGGAGAGGTGCCCACCTTGTCGCGCCGAGTACCAGTCATTCAAAGCGACGCTTTCGACCTTCGACAAAGCTGCCGAGGCTCTCTTGCCCGATGAAAATTATTGGCAAGGTTATGAAGCGCGTTTACAGGCAAAATTGGCCGTGAGCGAATCGCCGGGCCGGTGGCAGAGATGGATTGACTTCCGGATATTGCGCCCGGCGATGTTGCGCCCGGCGTGGGCGGTATCCATTACCGCGTTGCTCTTGATAGCCCTGTTCTGGTTTTGGTTTAAGCAACCGACAGCCAGGCCGAATGCGCCGCTCAGTCAAGAGCGCATTCAACCCCCGCTATCGGAAACTCCCGCACCTGATAAGCCGGGCTTGGCGCATAACCAACCGCCGCCCGCCACTAATTCGACTGGCGGCGAAAAAGACGGCTCTCAGAAAACCCCCAAGCCACCGGTTCAACCGCTTTCGACGAGTAAACAAAAATTCCACCAGGTGGCCCTTCGCGGTAAACAATCTGGGGACGGACGGCAATTCAAGCCGCTTGAACTTTCGCCGGTGGCCTCCATTTCGGAATACGATTATTTAGTCAGAACGCTTGCCGATGATGAAACCGTCCGGCATTTTGAAAAAGCGCAAAATCTGTTGCGCGCTTTCCGCAACCTGCGGGTCACCTCTGGCGTTTCAGCCGGCGAAATTGCTGATGAAAGAAATCGTTCAAAGTCATTGCTGCTGAAAAATGTTTTGCTCAGACGCGAAGCTGAAACCCGCAGCAATCTGCCGATTGAACAGGTCCTCAGCGCTCTGGAACCCCTGTTAATTGACATTGCGCATTTGTCTGATCAAGCGTCACCGCGCGAGATTCGCGCCATTCATGAGCGCATCCAAAGAAAAGAGATGATTGGTAAATTACAGGTCTATGCGGCGCGCCCGTTGATTGCCGAAACTACCAGTGAATGATTCGTGAAAGGATAAGAGAAGAAAAAATAATGTTATTCGTTTCCACCATGTTAAAAAATCTGAAACAGCGAAAGTCCAGCGAAACTCGCAAGAGGTTTTTGCTGGCCTCGGCAATTTTGTTGATAGCTATGGTCAGTCAAAACGGTGCGGCGCAAAGACCGGGCGAGGCGCCATCCTCTACGGCGCGACGGTTTCTCGCCCTGGCGCAAAGCGGCGGCGACTCAGACGCGGCCGCCAAAGCGTTTCGCGAAGGGCGCAATTTGATTGAAGAAGAGAACTGGCCGGAAGCGGAAAAGAACTTCAAAGAATTCATTGCCGATAATCCGCGACACAAGAATGTTGATGCGGCGCTCTATTGGCTGGCTTTTGCTCTGAAGAAGCAAGGTCGTTTGCAGGACGCCGACCGCACCCTTGAACGCTTAATCAAACAGCATCCGAAATCAGAATGGAAAGATGATGCGCAAGCCATGCGCCTGGAGATTGCTCCGCAACTCGGCAATCAAGCGACCATTAATCAAGCGCTTGACCCGCAGCAATCCACTGGCGGCGATGAAGAGATGAAGATGATTGCCCTGCAAAGCCTCTTGGTTGCAAACCCGGAGCGCGCCCTGGTGATGTTGCAGGACATCCTCAAGCCCGAATCGAAAGCCGGTAGAAGCCTAAAACAGACGGCCATTGCTCTGGTTGGGCAGAGCGGCGCGCGCGGCACCAGTCTGCTTATGGAGGTTGCCCGCAACCACCGCGACAAAGATTTGCGGCGCACAGCGGTGGTCTGGCTGGGCTTGAGCGGCGAGGATCGCGCCTTCGAGTTTTTGCGAGAGGTGATTACCCAGGGCACAGACAAAGAGCTTCTGGATTCGGCGGTCGTCGCCGTCGCGCAAAGCCGTAATCCGCGCGCCCGCGGCCTGCTTTCCGAGTTGGTGCGTTCGGGCGCCTCACTCGAACTGCGAAAGACCGCCATTGTGCAACTCGGAATTTTTGGCGGCGACGCGGCCTTTGATGAATTACTGAATATTTATAATTCGGAATCGAATGTTGAACTGAAAAAACAGATCCTGACAACCTTTTCAATGAGCGGTGGCGAACGCGCGAAAGCGAAGTTGGAAGAAGTCGCGCGCAACGAAACCAATACGGAACTTCGCAAAACCGCGCTCTTCTGGTTCGCGCAACGCGGCGATAGGGCCATCGAAACCCTGATGCAAATGTACGACGCAGAACAGAGCGATGACGTCAAAGAACAATTACTGTTTGTGATGTTTCAATCGGGTAACAAAAACGCTCTGCAAAAATTGATGCAAATTGCCAAAACCAGCCCTTCTGTTGAACTTCGCAAACGCGCGATTTTCTGGCTTGGACAAAGCCAAGACCCTGAAGCCCGGAAGTTCATCGAAGAAATTCTCAAATAAAAAAGAAAGGACGTGACGGTAATGATGATAACTTATGTGTTGCTCATGGCTCTGCTCATCCCGGATTTTGCGATGGGCGGTAGAGTAGAGATGCCGGGTGAAACCAGCGCTTTGCAAGTTGCAAATCAAAATTTCATTCCGGTTGATGGCCCAAGCCTGAAAGCCAAAATGGATTCGGCCGGGCGCGCGGGACGCGCCAGTGCAAGAGGCGGAAAATTCTGGATGGGCTATCAATTCAACGTCAAACCCGGCGTGATGATTGATGTCGAATGGCGAGGGAAAAAAGGCGAACGCGATACCGTGTCTCACGATAACGTGTCTCGCGATAACGCTTCTACGGAAAAACAGGAAACCCGCAATGTCGGCATCTTTCTGCTGCGCGAAGGCGAAAGCGACGCGATCACCCGCGTTGAGGTTCAGAACCTTGAACGTCAACACGATTACAACGGCTATCCGGTCTACTGGCTCGGACGCGCGACGAATGACGAAAGCCTCAATCTGTTAAAAGAGTTGGCGGAAAAAGACGCCACCGAAAAAGTCGGCGAGCGCGCCACCATGGCCATCGCCTTTCACGACGACAGCCGCGTTGGCACCTTGCTTGAAAACCTGGTGCGTAACCAGACGGCTGAACGCATACGCAAATCGGCAACCTTCTGGCTTGGACAGACCGAAGGCGAAACCCCTTTTCTCAGCGAACTGGTGCGCAATGAACAGGAAAGCACAGAGATTCGCAAGCAGGCAGCCTTTGCGATTGGCATCAGTCAGGACGCGATGGGGCTCACCGCATTGCAGAATCTTTACACCCAGGTGACCAACCGCGAGGTCAAGAAACAGGTGATTTTTGCGGCCTTCGTGAATCATAAAAATGCCGATAACGCCGTAGATTTTCTCATTCAGATAGCCGAAAAAGAGACCGACCGCGAAGTCCGCAAGCAGGCCATCTTCTGGCTCGGTCAAAAAGCCGGACAACGCGCCCTGGAAGTTTTAGGCGCGACGGTTGAGAAGACCGACGAAGATACCGAAGTGCAAAAGCAAGCGGTCTTTGCCATCAGCCAGCGTAAAAAAGAAGAGTCGGTTCCAATGTTGATAAAACTTGCCAAGACCCACCCCAAGCCCGAAGTCCGCAAACAGGCGCTCTTCTGGCTCGGACAGATTGATGATGAACGCGCCCTGGAACTTTTCAAAGAAGTTCTCTCGAAGTAAGAAAAAAATCCAGTAAAATCGGGCTTTTTTTATCACAGGTTCAACCTGCTCAGGCGAAGTCTTGTCTATTGACCCAGAGCACGCTTCGCCTGAAGCAGGTAATATTTGCCACTGATAGAAGAAAGAATTTTGGCAAGGATAGAGTTGACTGAAAGGCCCACACAGCACTAAAGCGTAATGGCCTGCAAGGCCATCCGCCAGAAGGCGCACCGTGGGTAAGCACCTGAGAGATGATATACGTCCAGGCTTAAGGGGTATTTGTATGCGCACCAGATCGATTTCACTGAAGCTGTTGTTATGTGTCATAACGCAGGGTCTTCTTGTCCAGACCTACGCAGGCCCGTTACTTATCCGGGACGTTCGGGTATTTGACGGCGAACGTGTACTTGAACATCGCAGTGTGCTCGTGAAGAACGGCAGAATCAGCCTAACGGGTGGGATAAAATTGAAGACCAGCGGGGCGGAAATAATCGACGGCAGGGGCCGGACACTGCTGCCGGGATTCTTTGACGCACACGTCCACGTCGCGGATGATGCTCGGGCGGCGCTCGGCCAAGCCCTCTCGCTTGGAGTGACGACCGTGCTAGATATGTTCGCCTCGCCCGACAGGCTGAAGAGGCTGAAGAAGATGGCGGCTGAAGACCCGCCTGATATGGCTGATGTGAGGACGGCAGGGGTTGGAGCAACAGCGCCCGGAGGGCATCCGACTCAGATGGGCGGCCCGCCTATTCCCACCATCACCGGCCCGGAACAGGCGCAGGCCTTTGTGGATGCCCGCATTGCCGAAGGGTCAGATTACATCAAGATCATTCATGACGATCTGAGTTCGTTACTTGGAGCGGGCAAGGGCCTTCCCACAGTGAACAACGAAACGCTGCGGGCACTGGTTGCGGCCGCCCATAGGCGCGGCAAACTGGCGGTTGTCCATATCGGATCGGAACAAGACGCCCGGGAGGCTATCGCCGCAGGAGCGGATGGCTTGGTTCATATGTTCGCGGGCGAGTCCGCATCGGCTGACTTCGGTAAGTTGGCTGCGCGTCATCGGATTTTTGTCATTGCCACCCTCTCGGTTCTTTACACGGCCTGCGGTATGCCAAACGGTCCGGCATTGCTGGCTGATGCGCGACTAAAACCGTATATCAAAACTGAATGGCAGCCTTTTCTGACCGCTCCCTGGCCGCTGTTGAAGCTCTCATGCCAGGGGACAAAGAAAGGCATTCGTGAGTTGCTTCAAGCGCAGGTTCCAATCTTGGCTGGCAGCGACTCCCCCGGGACAGGCACAGCTTATGGAGCGTCTCTGCACGGCGAGCTGGCCCTGCTGGTTGAGGCCGGGTTAAGCCCTGTGCAGGCGCTGGCCGGTGCGACCTCGCTACCGGCTCGCCTATTTCACCTATCCGACCGGGGCTTCATTCGCCCGGGAATGCGCGCTGACCTTGTGCTTGTAGACGGCGACCCGACCAAAGACATTCTCGCCACTCGCAATATCGTCGCCGTATTCAAGAAGGGCCTCCGGGTTCAACGCTAAGCGGTGCGAGGCGATAATATTTACTCATACTCAAGTCGGCGAACCTAGGATTCCGCTTACCTTTTTCATAATCCTGACCTCTTTGCTAACAAACTTCATCCCCGCGCTGTGGCTCAGTCGTTAGAGTTTTCGATAAGGATGAGGCCGTTAAAGGACTGGGCGGCGGGATAACTAAATTTACGAACGCGATAAGGTATATCGGCAATCGCAGCCTTGTCGAATCCGTCTATTCTTTACGAAGAATGGTTTCAACAACCTTCAATAAAATCTGTTCGCAATCTAAAACCCGTCAGCGTATAATCGCTCGCAGCCAGCTCGCGTGACATTCAAAAACTAATCGGTATCCTAAGCGAATTGCGCCAATCGAGCAGCGCGCGATTCAACAAATCCGGTTAGCGATATTAGAGAGGTAAAATGAAAAACTTAAACCCAGCCGCAAAAATTTTACTTGTGCTTTTAAGCCTCGGTTTTCTGTTTCCGATAACCATCTGGGCACAACAGGAAACCTCTCCTCTCCCT
>JBIOWC010000343.1:0-6392 GCA_044868105.1 Blastocatellia bacterium | reverse complement strand
TTATTCGCAGACCGCAAAATCAAGAGACTATTTATTGCTTAAGCGCCTGCCCAGTCACGGCGGTTTTTGGCAAACCTGTACCGGGTCTCTTGAACTTGGCGAAACCCATAAGGCGGCAGCCGTAAGAGAGGTCTTCGAGGAAACCGGTGTGGCTTGCCGCGAAGAAGATTTGTTAGAGCTGCAATTGACCAACGTGTTTGAAATCGCCCCGCCTTGGCGCGCAAAATTCGCTCCCGATGTCACGCACAATGAAGAGGTCTGTTTTGCCTTAAGGGTCGAGAAACGTGAGGTGCAGCTTGACGTAACGGAACACGATGATTATGACTGGGTTGATTATTCGAATGCTTTACAGATGCTGTATTGGGACAGCAGCAAAAAGGCGGTAATGAAAACGCAGGAACTGGCTAATCAATTACCTGCTGATAATAGTCTTTAAGGTTGGTCTTTTGCAAAAAGTATCGCTTCTTGCCTTCTGGAAAATTATTTAACTCACCAAATAGTTCATAGCCCATCGCCTGGTAAAAGTTCAAGGCCTGAAAGCTGAAAGTATCCAAGTAGGCGTGATTGCCTCCGCGTTTGAGGGCCTCTTGTTCAGCCCGATTCATCAGACACTTTCCATACCCTTGCCCGCGCAAGTCTTCGGCAATCCAAAAGAGCGCAATATAAAGCCAGCCGTAAACCGTATCGCCATGCAAACCACCAACGATATTATTCCCTTGGTCACGTAGAAATACGGTGAGCGGAAGGGCATGATAGGTGAAGCCCGCGGCCTCAGCGTGTTGATTTAATCCCGCTAAAATGGCCGCGATGACGTCGGCATTCGCCGCCTCTTCGATAATAATTTGATATTCATTCGTGTTCATGAAGCAGATTCATCACGTACGCGTCGTTAAAAAGAGGTACAGTCCGCCGGTGCCAAAGAGCAAATTCGGCCCCCAGGCGGCCAGCAAAGGCGGCAAAATTTCATAACGCCCCATTTGCTCGAAAAGTCCGATGGCTCCCCAATAAGCAATTCCAATGGCAATCCCGATGGCTACGCCATATAAAGCGCCGCGTTTGCCGACCGAAAAAGAGAACGGTAATCCGACGATCGCCATAATCAAACAGGTCAACGGAAAGGCGATTTTACTTTGCAAGGCGATGCGTAAATCCAACACATCAAACCCGGCACGCGACAATTCGACGATTTTACGACGCACTTCGGCAATGGTCATCGAATGCGACCCGCGCAAATCCTGTTTGAAGTAATCGGGTTGTTCGGTGAGTTCATACTTGCGTTCTTTGAACATCTCAAATGAAACCAATCTATCGCCATCAAAAATACGTTCCCAGCCATCTTGCAAGGTCCAGGCTTCTTCGTCTTTATCCCAGACCGCCCGGGTCGCAAAAAGTCTGCGCTTGATGCCGAAGGGCTCTTTGGATAAATCGATCACGTTTAAGGCGGCGAAGGCGTTTTTCTTGGGGTTGAAATATTCGTAATTAAAAATGCGTGAATCGGCGCCCGATATCCATTGATTGGTTTTTTGATAGAAGGTCTGAGCCGGTTCTTGCCCGCTACGAATTAAGGCTCGTAAATTATTCTGACGCGGATTGGTAAACGGCATAATGTAGTCTTGATTGATAAACAGAAAAGCGGACAGGAAAAGCGAAATGATAATAACCGGCGCCGCCAATCGGTAGATGGATTGCCCCGATGCCGTTAAAGCGACAACCTGACTGGTACGTTGCAAAATTCCGAAGGTAATCATTACCGCAACCAGTGCCGCAAGCGGGGTTACATAATTAATAATGAAGGGCAGCAGAAAAAATAGATAGTTGGCAACTATCGTCCATTCAATGTGATGTTTGGTAATTGAATTGAGCAGTTGAAATAAGGTGATGATAATGAAAAGCGTCGTGAAGCCGCCGAGGATATAAAAGAAAAAGCGTAATAAATCACCAATAACCAGACGGTCAATTAATTGTGGAAAGCGCGCCGCTAAGATGCGTTGCACGGCAACGGTTGCAGGTTTGATGAGGTCACCGGTTTTCGATGGCGTGCGGGTTGCGACGGGGACTACCGGTGACGACTCACCTTCCACTTTCTTGGCCGGTAGCAAATAACGGAGGCTGCTTAAAAAGCTGAGCGCATCAGAACCCGGCTTTCTTTGCAGATAGAGAACAAAGAAACCCAAACTTGCCAACACCAGATTGGCTTGCCAGACTCCCAGCCAAACCGGCAGTTTGCCCGATAATGCCGATTGTTCACCCGACAGCGCCAACAGATAGTAAGCAATAGTAATCGCCAGCCCCAGCATTAAGCCAAATGACCGGCCGGTGCGAACATTGCTGATACCGAAACCAACGCCTAAGAGCGCAAAGATTAAACAGGCAGTTGGATAGGATATGCGTTTGTGAATTTGCGTGCGCCATTCGCGATACTCTTCCGGCGGCGGCGAATAGTTAATTAACTCTGCCCAGGTCATTTCTTCTACTTCAGGTTTGGGAGCTTCTTGAGTTAGGTTTCCGTCTTTCCGGTCATCCGAGAGGGCAACGCCAACCGTCATTTCCTGAAAATGATTTGAAACGTATGATTGCTGCGACCGCAAACGCTTGCGGTCACGGTTTGCCTGTTGCTCTATGGATAACGCGCTCTCTTCTTTCGCCTCTTCTGACAACCCTTCTGTTTCATCGCCTTCCGCACTGATCTTTTTTGGCGCGGAGGTTTGATGAATTGCCCCCTGCATTAAATAGAGCTCAGGGGTTTCCGGTTGTCCGGGTTGTTTAATCGTTTGACGCAGCGCCCCGGTTTTTGCCGTGAACAGTTTTAAATCACCTTGTTCATCGCTTAAATCCGCAATGAAGATGTTGTGCCAGATGCGTTGCCGGTCTATGTCTTCAATGTAGAGAATGCGTTTGGGAATGCTCTCTTCAAATACTCGCGGTTTAATTTGTGTGGTGATTCCTTGAAAGACCAGTGATTGATTCGATTTGATGTCGTTGAGATTATGAATGGAGGCCGGCAAAACATTGAAAGTGATGTACAGCATGAAAGCTGCGACCAGTAAGGCAAAGGCAATAATCGGTCTGAGAATCTGAAAACGGCTGAGTCCGCTGGCTACCAGCGCCACGATTTCGCTATCGCCCGACAGCCGACCGAGACCGACGAGAATCCCAACCAACAGCGAGATGGGTAAAGTAAAAACCAGAATGCCCGGAATAAGCGCTCCGATAATTTTCCAAATCGCTTCCATTGGCAGACCTTGCCGCGAATAGAAGACCAGAAGTTCGGAAAACCGGCTGGATTCATGGGCGAAGATAATTGCCGTCAGCAGGAAAAGTGATAGCAAAAAATAGGGTAAGAGTTCACGCAATAAATAGCGGTCTATCAGTCGAATCATCGCGTAAAAGTCTATCACGCGGGGAAGTTCTTAGTCACGATTTCAAGCTCCGCTTCGCAGGAAACCATAGGTTCAGATTGAAATTACTCGGTTTTCGATAAACGATTAACGAGGGATTGGTGGTCTTCGGGTTTAACGGAGAGGACAGGTAAGGCGGATTCTCTATATCCGCCTTTTTCCGCATAATCCGAAGACCCTTCAAGTTTTTGCCGGCTCGCATTTTGTTTTGCTGGCGCGGGCTGAAGGTCTTGGCCTTATCCTCAAGCTTGGCCGGTTGCCGTCAGGAAATTGTAACCAACAGCTGATGACGAGGCGTAAATGACTAAGTTATACTGAGTCTATCCGCCGATAATTGAAGTGAGATTTATGATTGTAAAAATTCTTTGTTGTCTCATCACCGCCCTCTTATTCATTCCTTGTTCACTGGCGCAGAGCGGGCGCAAACCTGCTACCAATCCGAATAGTAATGGTGGCGATGACACCATTAAATTGCGCGCCGAAGAAGTATTATTGAATGTCACCGTATTTGATAGTTTTGGCAAACAGGCTACGGATTTGAAGAAAGAAGATTTTGTCATTGCCGAAGATATGCAACGTCAGGACATTTCCAGTTTTCAAATCGGCAGCGTACCCGTAAATGTTGCCTTGTTGCTGGATGCTTCCGGTTCAATCGTTGGCGAGATTGGTTCATTGCGCGATTCAGCCATGACTTTCTTATCGGCGCTTGATGAAAAAGATAAAGTTTCGGTCATCGAATTTCACACCAATAATGAACTGCTTCAAGATTGGACATCGAACGCCGATGAGGTGCGGCACGCGATTAGTTGGCGCTACAAACCGGGGATGGTGCGCACGACGTCCGGCAATACGCAATATGGCAGCACGGCGCTTTATGATGCGATTTATCTAGCCGCCGACGAGCAATTATCAAAGGTCGAGGGGCGCAAAGCCGTCATCCTGCTTACGGACGGCGACGATACCTCAAGCAAAGTAACTTTCAAACAAGCGCTTGCCGCGATTGTTAAATCCGGCGCGGTCGTCTATGTCATCAGCAAAGCTCAACAAATGATTAAAGCCATGAACGGCACACTGTTCAGAGGCGCGGCGGTTCAGCGTTTAGAGAATGCCGAACGAACGATGACCGAATTGTGTAAGAAAACCGGCGGGCAGATTTATTCGCCGCTAAAAGATGACGAGATGAAAGAGGTCTATACCAAAATCGCTCGCGAATTGAAAAATCAATACATCATCACCTATGTTCCGAAAAACGAAAAACGGGATGGGACTTTGCGCTCCGTCAAAGTCTTTCTCTCGCGCGGCGGTTATACGGCTCGCACGCGAGATAGTTATTACGGCCCGAAAAAATAAATATTTCCCGACCCTATGCCACATCTACCTACGCTGCTTCTGCAAATCTGTGTCGTAATAGGAGTCGCCAGAGTAATCGGTTGGCTCTTTCGCAAACTTCATCAACCGCAAGTCATCGGTGAAATGATTGCCGGCATCTCGCTCGGTCCATCCCTGCTGGGTTGGCTGGCGCCAAAATTTTCAAGCCTTTTGTTTCCACCCGAAAGTTTAGGTTTTTTAAATGCTGTCAGTCAGGTTGGTATTGTGCTGTTTATGTTCATCATCGGTTTGGAACTCAACCTGTCTTTATTGCGAAAGCTCGGTCGGTCAGCCGTAGCCACCAGCTTAACCAGCATTATTGCGCCATTTTTAATGGGTTTTTTCGTGGCGCTGTATCTTCATTCCAAGCTCTCCAATGACCACATTGATAAATTTCATTTTGCTATCTATATGGGCGCCGCCATCAGCGTAACGGCTTTCCCTGTGCTTGCCAGAATACTGGTTGAACGCGATCTTTTTCACACGCGCGTTGGTGCCATTGCGATAACCAGTGCTGCGGTTGACGATGTAATGGCCTGGTGTTTTCTCGCTGTATCCATATTGTTAGTTCGCGGCGGCGGCGTCATGAAAGAGATGTTAGTGACCTTCGTTAGCCTTCTGCTGTTTGTCGCCGTCATGCTCTTTATCGTCCGTCCGGTTTTGCGAAAACTTGAAGCGAATTACCAAAGAACCGGCACCCTTTCACGGGAAGTATTAGCAATCGTTATTTTATTCGCCCTGTTTTCGGCCTTACTGACCGAATGGATTGGTATTCACGCGCTTTTCGGGGCTTTTCTCGCTGGCGCCATGATGCCGAAAAGCGAGGATTTTGTGCGGGAACTATCAAACAAGTTTGAAGATGTGACAGTCGTTCTGTTTCTACCCATCTTCTTCGCTTTTACCGGATTAAAGATGTCAGTGGGGTTACTGACCGACGCGAATCTTTGGGGATACTGTCTGTTGATTATCGCCGTTGCGATTATTGGAAAACTCGGTGGGGCGATGCTGGCTTCACGGGCAACCGGACTTGGGTGGCGCGAAGCCAGCGCCGTCGGCATTTTGTTGAATACTCGCGGGCTGGTGGAATTGATTATCTTGAATATCGGTCTGGAAGCCGGAGTGATTACCCCTACGGTATTCACCATCATGGTTTTGATGGCATTGGTAACCACCGGAATTACGACACCGTTGCTACAGGTGTTTTATCGCACACCGCTTGATGAATCAACCGCGACGAATCGTAACACCATTCAAAGTGCTGAACCCCTGTGAGGGCTTATTTAAATAAGACCTAAAGCATTCACCAAGTCCGCAACTCATCAGTCGTTCTTCATTTTTTCGAGCTTTGCATATTCTGTGCGGCTTTTAATTTGTCCAAGGCGCGCAAGGTTTCTTGCCAATCATCTTTATCCCGCTTGGTCGCAATCGGCGCGTCAAGATTGCCGTAAAAAGCGATGATATTTTGCCTGAGTTCCGCGCTGGCCTTTTCAAAATTATGCTTTGCCAGTTTTTGCAATAAATCGGCGTATGCTTCATCGGCCAGTTTGTACTCGCCGGCCCGTGTCGGTTTGCCGGTATCAAAATCGGTATTTTCCAACTTGATATTGGTTCCTTTCACTTGACCAA
>JBIOWC010000342.1:0-3253 GCA_044868105.1 Blastocatellia bacterium | reverse complement strand
CAATCTGATGAGCGTTCGCGTTCCACTGTTTACATCAGGAGCGGTGATGGAGGTCAGTTTGCCATCGCCGTAATGAAACTCGATGGTGCGATTGAGCGTGTCATTGAAAAATTGAATCTTGGGACCTCTTTGTATGCCGCCATTTAATCGGTATTGAATGGTGATGAAATTGCCATTGGCATCCGTAATCCGCATGGGATAAACACAACCGCGCCCCGGCGCGCCGTAAACGATCACGGTACCGTTTGGAAGTTTGGCTTGGGCATTGATGATTGTCCCTGTGGTGTCAGTGTTGCTCGAATAATCAATGAAGGTGCCATCCGTCGTGCGCCCCGTGAAAAATATGGTGCCGTTTGCGAAGGTCGTGACGTTGCCGTTAAAGCTGTGCCGGGTGCCATCCGCGTCAACGATCATGGCGCCGCTGGCGCCTAATCCGACGATGCGACCAAACCCCAAAGACCAGCCGGGGGCAGGCCAGTCCCTATCCATATCATAGACGATTTCTGAATTCGTTTTGCTCCACGTGCGGGAGTTGTAGACCAGATTCAGTGAGACATTTATGCCGCGACCGCCGGATGAATAGGCTGGGGCCGAGAAACCGAAATTGCCGCTGCCGGCTCCGTCATCGAGCGCCCGGCCGGGCGGGTCGCCACGTCCATTATCCGGGTCATCAGCGAACATGAAATTGCCGGCATCCCAACCGGGACCCGGTTCGGGCTCGACGAGTGCCGGTTGTATGGGCGCCGATTTCGGCGGCGGTGACAAGGAAGGTAAGTCACGCGAAGAACTTACTTTTGTACTTACCGGAGTGGCTTTGGCCGGGGGACGAATATCCTCTTTGAGGACGGTTACCAGGGCTTGCGCGGTCTGACCCGCGGCTTCAACGGTCAATCGGTAATCGCCCGGGAACAGGCCAACGAACTCGCCGGTTTGCGCGATGCGCGCCAGTTTGTTTCTAGTTAAATCAAAAGCTTTCCAGGTGCATTTAACGCCGCCTACCGGCTCGCCCTTGGGGTCTTTGACTAAGGCGCCAAAAAATTCTCGTTCGCCTAATCTCAAGGTCGCGCTTTCGGGATAGACCGTAACCGCCGATACCCGTGCGTCACGCTCCGTCTGTTTTTCCTGGGCTTGAGGCGCAGGCGCCGTTCTAAGTCCGCTGATGAAACTCGGCAATACCCGATACCAGCCCTTTGATTTGACCCAAAAATTTAAGCTGACTTTTGCGTCTGAAGCCAACTCACTCAATGCGGATTGAGCAGCCAGTGTATGAGTTCCCAAGATGGCTATGATTAAAACCAAACTGATACTGTGGGGGATGCGATAGTACATTCTAGAGATAGTTTTTCGCGCCATTTTATGAAGCATGAGCCTTACTCCTTAGTCTTAATTTTCCCTGTCATGGATAAAGACAGACGGGTTTGGAAAAATTAAGGCTTCAGGAAAAAATAATTTCTATTTTTTTGGAGAATCTACTCTATTTGCTGTTCAAGAATTTCAGCGGATGCTTTTTAGAAGGCCTTTGCTGGTCGGGAATGAGGGATTCGCTCTTGATGACCTGAGCGATGATTTTCCGGCAGGTCGGGCATCTGACGAGATGGGCTTCGACCTCAAGGCAAGTCTCGGGCGTTAAATAATGCTCAAGGTAGGCCGTCAGGGTTTCGATGTCCAGACACTCGTTCATGAACTTCCTTCCTCCATCAACAACTTTATCAATATGAATCTCGACGCCGGGAGATTTCCTATTTATGAAGACAGATGAACAAACAGAAATTAAGGGGGTATTTGGCTGGGAAGGATCATACATTGAACCGCAATAAATTGCTATTCAATGACTATCGGTCGAACGTTTAGAAAGATGATACTATTTAACTTGCTTTCAGCGATTCGACTATCGAATGTTCAGGATTTTCTGCCAGGTCAGTCAAACATTCTTCGATCGCTTCGCGGCTGAGTTTATATTTTTGCGATAGTATCTCGATGACTCCCTGTTTAATTTTCTGACGAATTTGCTGCAGCAGTTGCGTAACCCTTGGCGGTTGCACGCCGAGCGTTGCGGCGACCTCTTTGGAACTCAAGGCCTCATCATACTTCATCAATAAAATCAGCCGTTCGCGCTCGTTCAGCGTTCGACTCGCTTGCCGCAGCGCATCGCCAATAAGCGCCGTATAGCGGTTGGCGCGCATCCGCGCTTCCAGCCTCTTCACATAGCATTGTTCAATCACCTCTTGCGCCTGAGCCAGACCCTCAACCTGATTCCACTTGCGCTCTCGCTCATTGGCGGCGCGATGCGCCACGACTATCCGCAGCCAGCGGTTTAAGGAACCCAGGCCCTCGTAAGAAGCAATCCGCGGGCGATTCGATTGATCCGTGAAAAACAGGTCTGCCAGGAGGCTCCCGGCAAGCTCATCACCGAGGTCAACCGTAGTGGAAAAACTTCTGGCGAGGCGGTATACCTGACTTCGATAGGTCTGATCGAACCGTTGCCAGGCAACTTCATTTCCCTGTGCGCAAGCCGTGGTGAGGTATAAATCATTGGTATGAATCCGGCTGAGCAAGTTAACCCTGGCAAGGGTGTTGGGCGGTTCCGTTGAATATTTCATCAAGATTTCTAGCACTCGCTGTTTATAAATTTCGATTTCGAGTCCGACATCTTCATAACACTTCCGGGCTTGTTCAAACACCTGAACAACTAACAGGTCCTCATCCAATCGGGGGGAGCTGATCATTCTGCTTACCTTCTTCCAGTAATTTTAAGGCGCTTCTTTTTCTGGCTACGGGCGAGACAGCAGCCTTTAAGACCACAAGGACTAACAGGGGATCACCTGGATTTAACTCTATTTCCAGAGTTGAGATTAAATTTTTCGGGCAGACAGGGCTCCGCCCGGTAAAATCCAATACCTTCTATGAAAATGTTGCGAAGGGCATCTGTTGCCTTGACGAGCCGGGCAGCTTAAATCACACCGTAATAGCTTCTGCCCTACATGAAGGAATACGGGTGAGTCGCTGTTTGTTCAAAGAGTTTTGGAATAATTTTATAGTTTTTTTTTCTCATTCGGGTCAAAATTATAAACCTTCCGGTTTGGGCGGTAAGGGGTCAGGACTATTTTTTTGACTTTTGTAAACCATCACCACAATTTTTCGACATTTCCAGCAATCAGCCAGGTGTTCTTCCAATGCGTGCTTTTCCGGGAAGCGAAGTTTGTGATCGACAAAGGCGGCTAAGCTTTCTAAACCGGGGCACTCGCCAACCGCT
>JBIOWC010000341.1:0-2373 GCA_044868105.1 Blastocatellia bacterium | reverse complement strand
CAATCTGATGAGCGTTCGCGTTCCACTGTTTACATCAGGAGCGGTGATGGAGGTCAGTTTGCCATCGCCGTAATGAAACTCGATGGTGCGATTGAGCGTGTCATTGAAAAATTGAATCTTGGGACCTTTTTGAACTCCGCCATTTAACCGGTATTGAATGGTGATGAAATTGCCATTGGCATCCGTAATCCGCATGGGATAAACACAACCGCGCCCCGGCGCGCCGTAAACGATCACCGTTCCATTCGGGAGTTTGGCTTGGGCATTGATGATTGTCCCTGTGGTGTCAGTGTTGCTCGAATAATCAATGAAGGTGCCATCCGTCGTGCGCCCCGTGAAGTAGATCGTTCCATTTGGGTATGTCGTCACCGTGCCGTTGAAGCTATGCCGGGTGCCGTCTGCATCAACAACCATCGCTCCACCGGAACCTAAACCGACAAGGCGACCAAAACCGAAAGACCAGCCGGGGGCAGGCCAGTCCCTATCCAGGTCGTAGAATATCTCTGAGCTGGTTTTACTCCACAGGCGAGAGTTGTAAACCAGATTGAGCGAAATATCTATACCGCGCCCGCCAGATGAAAACGCCGGAGTTGCGAAACCAAAGTTGCCACTGCCGGCTCCATCCTCAAGCGGTCTGCCCGGCGGGTTACCACGTCCATTATCCGGGTCATCAGCGAACATGAAATTGCCAGCGTCCCAGCCTGGCCCCGGCTCAGGGTCAATCAGCGCCGGTTGAGACGCAACCGGTTTTGGTGGCGCAACCGACGGCGGCAACTCACGCGAAGAAATCTCTTTTGTGTTTATGGGTGATGTTTTGGTGTTCGGACGAATATCCTCTTTGAGGACGGTTACCAGCGCTTGCGCCGTGTGACCCGCGGCTTCAACGGTCAATCGGTAATCGCCCGGGAACAGGCCAACGAACTCGCCGGTTTGTGATACTCGCACCGTTTTATTTCTGCTTAAATCAAACGCTTGCCAAGTGAGGCCGACACCACCTACCGCATCACCTTTGCTATCTTTGACCAAAGCTCCAAAAAATTCTCGTTCACCCAATCTTAGGGTTGCGGATTCAGGATATATTGCGACATGGGATACTCTCGCATCCCGCTCCGTCTGTTTTTCCTGGGCTTGAGGAGCAGGTGTTGGTTGCAGCCCACTGATAAAACCCGGCAGCGCTGCATACCAGCCCTTTGAATGAAACCAGAAATTCAAACTGACTTTTGCTTCTGATGCCAAATCGCTGATTGCGCGAGGCGCCCCAAAGGTTTGACTTGCCAAAATAGCAACTGCCAAAACCAGGCTGATAGCGCGATGAATTCGATGGCTCAATAGAATATTCGCGGAAGTTCGTTTAGTTGTCGTTTTGCGATTCATAATTATTCTACTCCTCAATGTTTTTGGGGTGTTTTCGTTAAGGATATCCCGACCCATTTGTTAATTGCTTTTCAACCTCGTTTTAATGACACCACTACCTCAGACGATTGGCTGTCGAATCGCCCAAAGCTAATTACAGGTCACAGATTCTTCGTTACAGACTTCAGATACCGGATGGTAGCGAAGCTATTTCTGATGCAAGTAAGTTGATAGCAATGTTGAGGTTGAAGTGCGGTCTTGCCTGACAAGCATATACTGTGCGCTGGAATGCGCCACTTCTGACTATTTATTGCTTATCACTCATACTTCGCCTCTGCAATGAATATGCCAGAATGCTTTCCGAGTAATAACTTTGAATTATTAATTTTTTATGAGATGAAACGAGTAGATTAAGAATGAATGAATGTCTAGTTGGTAGACACTATGAGTTGATATTTACTGCAAGTAATCCACATGAATTGATTAGATAAAGTGTGAATCAGTTACACAGTTGCCTAGTTACTTGACAGTTCCAGGTTATGTTTTGCGAGAGATGAATTGTGTGAGTTATAAATATCGACCGATTATTTGGGACCCTTAGGGTAAATATGTAGAGTTTGATTCTGAGTAATTTTAGATTGCATATGCAAACGGGGTAGTATCGAAGTTCTTCATTAGCTTCGGGATTTCAAACGGTCGAGCTTCAAATAAAGCCCCTTACGGGACAGCCCGAGTTCTTTAGCGGCTTGCGCGATATTGCCTTCCGAACGTCTGAGCGCTTCTTGAATCATGCGGCGCTCGAGTTCTTCGACCGCCTCGGCAATCGTCGTTTGCGGGGTTGGCGATTCCATCGCGTCAATCGTTTTTGCCGGAATTGCCTCGTTCTCTTTTAACTCCCTCCCGGCGGTGATGATTTCCGCCGAGAGGGAATCCGGAGCCACAATACTTCCCGAATCACTGTATGCCACTATCCGCCGCACCTCATTGCACAACTGCCGCACATTGCCCGGCCAATCATAG
>JBIOWC010000340.1:0-5632 GCA_044868105.1 Blastocatellia bacterium | reverse complement strand
CTTGTCAGGTGAGGCAAGGCTGATGCGAATTGCCTCAAAATCTGGCGCGAGGTTGGTTTTTTCTGGTGTTCTAAACATTTTCCCTCCATGGGAACGATGAAGGCGGAACGATGAACGATGAACTTTTTCTGGGTTCATCATTCATCATTCATCGTTCATCGTTACTCTGTGACTGTTTCCTCAACTTCTTCGCTGCGGCGCATCAATTCAACGTCCAGGCAAAGCGATTGCAATTCGCGAATCAATACGTTGAAGGATTCGGGAACGCCAGGATCAAAATCGGCTTCGCCTTTGACGATGGCTTCGTAAATCTTCGAGCGACCGGCAACGTCATCGGACTTTGCGGTGAGCAATTCCTGTAAGATGTGCGCTGCGCCGTAAGCTTCGAGCGCCCATACTTCCATCTCTCCGAAGCGCTGGCCGCCGAATTGCGCTTTACCGCCCAACGGTTGTTGGGTAATGAGCGAATAGGGCCCGATGGAACGCGCGTGAATCTTATCGTCAACCAGATGCGACAACTTCATAATGTAGATGTAGCCGACCGTGACTTTCTGTTCGAAGGCGTCGCCCGTAATACCGTCATAAAGAACGGTTTTGCCTGAGGTCGGTAATCCTGCATATTCGAGCAGTCGTTTGATGTCTTCTTCGCGAGTGCCGTCAAAGACCGGCGATGCAAACGGGATACCTTCTACCAATTGCTTGGCGTGTTCGATGATTTCCTCGTTGGACATTGCCGTAACACGGTCACGCATATCGGCCGTGTCAAAAACATCTTTATAAATTTTGCGAATCTCACTGGCCGTGTTGGTTTGGGCACCTTCAATGAGGTCGTTGAGCGTATTGCCGATCGATTTCGAGGCCCACCCGAGGTGAGTTTCGAGAATCTGCCCGACGTTCATACGCGACGGCACGCCGAGCGGGTTAAGCACGATCTCAACCGGGGTGCCATCCGGCAGGTACGGCATGTCCTCTTCAGGTAGAATCCGCGCAATGACGCCTTTGTTCCCGTGGCGCCCGGCCATCTTGTCGCCGACCGAAAGTTTACGTTTCATGGCGACAAAGACCTTGACCATCTTGATGACGCCCGGCGGCAACTCATCGCCTTTGCGAAGTTTTTCGACATTCTCTTGATGCAACTGTTTTTGCACATTGATCTGTCGTTCGGTGCGGCGTTCGATGTCGGCGATTTCCGCAGGAATGTCCAGACGGGTGCCCGAAATTTCGACGCGTTTGAGGGCGCCGAGTTCCAGTTGCTCAAGCTCTTCGCGAGTCAGTTTGGCTCCCTTGGCGAGCAGTTTTTTATTCTTGTAGGTCAAATCTTCGGCAAGCCGATGGCCATCAAGTAACTCGTAAATTCGTTTGTTGCGTTCGTCTTCAAGGATGCGAATTTCATCTTGCAAGTTCTTCAAAAGTTTCTCTTCTTCGGCTTGCTCGATGAGCATTGAACGCTCGTCTTTTTCCGCGCCTTTGCGGGTGAAGACCTTGACGTCAACCACGATGCCGTCAATACCCGGCGGACAGGTCAAACTGGCATCGCGCACGTCACCGGCTTTTTCCCCGAAGATGGCGCGTAAGAGTTTCTCTTCGGCAGTCAGTTGCGTTTCACCTTTCGGCGTCACTTTGCCGACCAGGATTGAACCGGGTTTGACATAGGCGCCGATACGAATGATGCCCGAATCGTCGAGGTCACGAAGCGCGGCTTCCGACACGTTGGGAATGTCGCGGGTGATCTCTTCGGGGCCGAGTTTGGTATCGCGGGCTTCAACTTCTAACTCTTCAATGTGAATTGAAGTGTAGCCATCTTCTTTGACCAGGCGTTCCGAGACCAGAATGGCGTCTTCAAAGTTGTAGCCGCGCCAGGGCATAAAGGCGACCAGCACGTTGCGACCCAAAGCCAGTTCGCCGCCATTCGTGCACGGGCCGTCAGCGATAACATCACCTTTCTTGACCTCTTGCCCTTCGCGCACGATAGGCTTTTGATTGATGCAGGTATTTTGATTCGAGCGTTTGAATTTTGTGAGCGCATAAATATCGGCGTTGATTTCGCGCGATGTCGTACCCCCGGCAATGCCGTGTTCAGCGCGAATGATGATGCGTTCAGAGTCCACCGAATCAACGATGCCGTCGCGTTTGGCAATCACCACAGCGCCGGAATCCTGCGCCGTAACGCGCTCCATTCCCGTACCGACGAGCGGCGCTTGCGCGCGCAAGAGCGGCACCGACTGGCGTTGCATGTTTGAACCCATCAAGGCGCGGTTGGCGTCATCGTGTTCGAGGAAGGGAATCAGTGAGGCGGCGACCGAGACCAATTGTTTCGGGCTGACATCAATGAATTCGACCTCTTCGCGCTCGGCAAGCGTAAATTCACCGGCTTCACGTGATGAAACCCGTTCTTCCACGATGCGCCCCTGTCTATCGAGCTCAACAGAAGCCTGACCGATGGTGTATTTATCTTCCTCCCAGGCTGACAGATAGAATGGATAAAGTTCATAATCGGCCGGTTTTTCGCCATTTTCAACGGCTTTCTTATTGGCTTTATCAACGGTCTCTTTCGGCAAGTGATCGCCATTTTTAAATTCGGTGTCGCCGGCGCTGCTAATGCGCACATAATCAACGACGCGCCCATTTTCAACTTTGCGATAAGGCGATTCAATGAAGCCGAATTCGTTGATCCGCGCAAAACAGGAGAGCGAAGAGATCAAGCCGATATTCGGACCTTCCGGCGTTTCAATCGGACAGATGCGACCGTAGTGCGTCGGGTGAACGTCGCGCACCTCAAACCCTGCGCGCTCGCGCGAAAGGCCGCCTGGTCCAAGCGCCGATAGCCGGCGTTTGTGGGTGATTTCGGAAAGCGGATTGGTTTGATCCATAAACTGCGAAAGTTGTGATGACCCGAAAAATTCGCGAACCGCCGCGGTGACCGGTTTGGCGTTGATGAGGTCACGCGGCATCGCGGTTTGCATCTCTTGATGAATGGACATCTTCTCTTTGATGGCGCGTTCCATTCTGACGAGACCGATGCGGAATTGATTTTCGAGCAGTTCGCCGACGGCGCGAACCCGGCGATTGCCAAGATGGTCAATGTCATCGGCTTCACCGATGCCTTTACGCATCTTCAAAACGTAAGCGATAACATCAACGAAATCCTGGGTTGAAAGCGTCTGCCGGTCTAAACGGTCGCGTTCGGGTTTACCGAGTTTGATATTTGATTTGAGTCGTCCGACGCGCGAAAAGTCGAATTTACGGTCATCGAAAAACATACCGCGAAATAGATTCCAGGCGGTCAAAATCGTCGGCGGGTCGCCCGGGCGCATCTTGCGATAGATTTCGAGTATGGCATCACGCGGCGTTTTTACGGAATCTTTCTTGAGCGTCTGGCTGATGACGGTGCCGACATCATCGCGTTCAGGGAAGAAAATTTCGACACTCGGAATACCGGCTTCGATAATCTCCTGCCACTCTTTGGCGGTGATTTCCGTATTGGCTTCGGCAATGACTTCACCGGTTTCGGTATTGATTACGTCATCGGTTAGATAGGCGCCTTCGAGTTCTTGCGGATCAACGGTGATGGATTTGACCTTCGCTTTAATAATGTGGTCAATGTCGCGGCGCGTCAGTTTCTTGGCATTGGCTCCGCCACGCGCCAAAAGTTCGCCGCTTTTATCTTCCACCGGATCGGACGGTTTCAGTCCGACCAAACCCAGGTTCGGTTCAAAATGTAAACGCCCGTCTTTTACGGTGGTCGTCAGCGAGGTGTAGAACATTCTGAGAATATCTGCGTCAGAGAAGTGCGCGCGTTTGATTTCGTCTTCCAGATGCGCGTCCGAGCCGATGCGTTCCAAGTCAATCTTATCAATCAAACCGAGCGCGCGCAGGAAGACGGTGCCCAAGAATTTGCGTTTGCGGTCAATGCGGACATACAACAAACTCTTGATGTCGTATTCAAATTCAACCCAGGAGCCGCGATAGGGAATGATTTTGGCTAAGAAATCCTGATTGTTATTGGATTTCTCAAAAAAGATTCCCGGCGAGCGGTGCAACTGGCTGACGATGACGCGCTCTGTGCCATTGATGATAAAGGTCCCGTTTTCGGTCATCAGCGGAATTTCGCCGAAAAATACCTCTTCTTCTTTAATATCCCGAATGGATTTCTGCCCGGTGTCTTCGTCGGTATCCCAGACCGTCAAACGAATCTTGACCTTAAGCGGCACCGCATAGGTCATAGATTTTTCCTGGCACTCTTTTTCAGAATGTTTGTGTTGCAAGGTCACCGGTTCGCCGCAGTTATCGCAGAGCACGGGCGAAACCGTGTTTAAGGTGCCGCACTGCGTACAGGTTACATCTTCGGCTGCATAAGGATTGACGCGCAGAATATTGCCACACGAACGACAATTGGTACGCAAATGATAAAGTCCTTCCAACTGACCGCATTTGCATTGCCAATTGCCAATGGCATATTCAACGAAGTCGAGTTGTGAGGTTTCGCGAAAGTCGCTAATCGGAAAGACTGAACGAAAGACTGCCTGTAGCCCGATATTTTCGCGCTCCGCCGGTAGCAAATCCATCTGTAAAAAACGATTGTACGATTGTCTTTGAACCTCGATGAGGTTCGGAATTCTGATGGCGGTTTTGATTCTTGAAAAATCAAAACGCTCGCGAGTTGTGCCATAGGTTTTTATTGTTGCCGACATAGTTCTCCTAATAGGCTGGAGTTAGATGGTTGCCCGATTGACAGGTAGGCGTTCGAGTGTGACTGCGCGGTCGAGTTAGGGTTAGGAAATAAAGAGATTGCAGGAACACACAGCTAACCGCTGATAGCGTTGTTCTATGTTTCCTACGATTCCTTCAGGTCTTTGCCTTAAATCTGTTTTCTCATTCAGCACAGTCATGCTTGGATTATTGTTTTTCAAATGTTGCTCAACACTACGAACTTTTAATGGCAACCATTTAGCCCAATTTTTCAATAGACAGACAAACGCGAAGCGCGGATGGATACACCTCATCCATCCACGACCTTCGCGTGATTATTAGTGCTTATTAATCTCGTTTATTTTTTGCCGTCCCTGCAATCGCAATTAAAGATTGATACTACACAGTTGCGTCGCGTGCGGTCAAGCAGTTTTTTTTATTGTTGAGCGCGAAGAGGTTAATCTTGCGCTCAACAGGCTCTGAAATTTGCCGGGGACTATTTGAGTTCGACATTTGCACCGGCATCTGTAAGTTTTTTCTTGAGGTTTTCAGCTTCATCCTTGGCGGCGCCTTCCTTGACCGGTTTCGGAGCCGCTTCAACCAAATCTTTGGCTTCTTTCAAGCCCAGGCCGGTGATTTCGCGAACCACCTTGATAACGCCAATCTTCTTGCCCGGATCAGCAACGCCCGCAAGAATAACATCAAATTCGGTCTTCTCTTCAACCGGCGCGGTCGCGGCGGCGGCGCCGCCACCCGGCGCAACTGCCACGGCCGCGGCGGCCGCCGATACGCCGAAGGTTTCTTCCATCATCTTCACGAGCTGTGAAGCCTCAAGCAAGGAAAGGTCTTTAATCTGGTCAACAATACCTTGAAGTTTCTCTGACATTTTCATTCTCCCTTAAATAATGCTTTTTATGATGAGCAGAGCAGGGATTCCCCCTTT
>JBIOWC010000339.1:0-3827 GCA_044868105.1 Blastocatellia bacterium | reverse complement strand
GATGCCAGAGTCGGCGCAGGGTATCTGCTTTGACGGCCAGTTCGTCGCCTGGGTTGATGGCCGCGCGAAATACCTTAAGGAAATCTTCAACCGTTCGCTGGTCAGCAGGCTCAATTAGAGCAGCGGTCAGTAAGGGGCGGGATACTAAAATGCTTGAGAGGTATTGACTGCTGAAGGCCTTGAGCAGTCGCCCCATTATGGTTTGCAAATCCTGCAGGACAATTTCTAAAACGGCGCGTTTGTGTTCCTGATTGTAAGTCGAAAAAGATTCCGCCCACGCCAGTAAGGCTTTCAAAGCCCGCGTCGGATTGATGGTTTCGGCGAGCGCTTCGGTAAGGATACTTTCAATAAAGGGGTTTTCAATTGCCGCAACCGGCTGTAACTCGATTGGCGCGGAGGTCATTAATTTCCCGATTGCCGATGCTGCTTGTTCGACCAGGTGAAGCCGTTCTTCACCAAGCTCAGGGATGCTTTTTGATTGTGGAAAATCAGCGTGTATCTCTGACTGATTTTTGTTTGCTTCATCAGGCAATGGCGTTTCGGCAAACACCCGATTGTAAATCGCGCGCACCCTAGCGGCATGTAACTGAACATCGCGTTTGAAAGCCAGGGCCGCTTGTCCAAAGGCGGCCGGCGTTTCTGGTTTGCCGGAAACGTCGCGCACCGTTTGATAACCACAACGCCTGGCCAGCAGTTCCACCTTCTCTTCAACCACCGGCACAGTATGGGTTTGCGCGCCGTGTTCCATCTGCAAGCGATGTTCAACCATGCGGAAAAATGTATAGGCTGATGAAAGGGTGGTGCGCTCTTGCTCGGTTAAAAAGCCTTTTTCTGCAAGCCGCGCCAGCACGATAAGGGTTTGCGACGAGCGCACCCAGGGTTCGCGCCCGCCGTGCGCAAGTTGCAAAGCCTGGGCAATGAATTCAATTTCACGAATGCCGCCGATGCCTAATTTGACATTAAAGCCGCCCGGCAGCGCGGCCAGCTTGCGGTCAATCTTTTCTTTGGCGAGGCGCACTTCGCGAATCGCATTCGGGGTTGAAGCGGCGCTGAAAACCGTGTCGCGCACCAGATCGAAAAAGCGCGTAAATACCGCGTCACTCCCCGCCGACGCGCGGGCGCGAATGAGCATCTGGCGCTCCCAGCTTTCGGCTTTCGTGTGATAGTAACTGGCGGCGCGTTCGACTTCCCAGACTAAATCACCGTCTCGCCCGTAAGGTCTGAGGCGTAAATCAATGCGGTAGACTGCGCCTTCCATGGTCAGTCCGCTGATGGATTGAATCAGGCGTTGCGCGACTTTGGTATAGAAATCTTTATTGGGCGTTGACGAATCGGGACGCAGCCCGTCGCCGGCGGTTTCGCCGCTTCCCGAATAGAAAAACATCAAATCAATATCCGAGGCGTAATTGAGTTCACGACAGCCGAGTTTGCCGAGCGCAATAATCGCAAACTCAGCTTGTGCAATGCGTCCGCGTTCATCGCGCACAAGCGGCGCCCCATGTTTATTGGTGATTTCCTGCATCGCGATTTTGAGCGCATAGGCTAAAATCACATCGGCGAGATTCGATAACTCTTCGGTCACTTCGGCGAGCGTCGCCAGCCCCAGACAATCGCGCAAATAAATTCTGAGCAGCTCGCGGTTTTTGAACCTGAGCAATAAAGTTTTTTCGTCCGCGTGAAACAGGCGGGTGATAAAGCGGCTGAGGTCTTCGGAAATTTGCTCGGTGGTTTTGACAACCCCGAAACCGCGCTGCATCTCGCGCTCGAACCAATCAATATCGTCAGGGTGGCGCAACACATTTTCAGCCAGGAAGGGACTGTAGGCGGCGAGTGTGAGAAGCCTGGAAAGCAATAACGGATGGCGCTGACATTTGGCGGCGTAGGCCGGATGTTGATTTTCCAAACGCTCCAGAAAGACCCGTGCGGCTTGCGCATCAGGCAACGAGAGAATGAAAGCTTCAATGCTGTTGCGAGTTGGTGCCATCGCTGTAATTTAACACAATCTAATCCGGCCTTGTTGCGGCGGAAACCTCAAAAATTCTCAATAAAACGCTTCACCCAATCACGTTGCTCTTCGGTATCGGGAACTGCGCAACCGCGCGCTTCAGCAAGTCTCGCAAAGGCTTCATCACCAGAGACACCCTGTAGTGCCATCACACAAGCCGCAATCATCGAAGACCGCCCGATGCCTTGCCGGCAATGAATGACGAGACTTTTGTTTTGCAAAAGGAGATTGGATAACGCTTGTATGAAATTTTTTGTCTTACTGATTGACCCCGGAACATTGCGGTCGGCAATAGGAAAAGCCAGAAAGCTGATGCCAAGCCGGTGACAGTAGGCTTCTTCTTGTTCCAGTTCAAGCTCGGCAACTTCGCTCGCTTCGAGTAGCGAAACGAGCGCCTCAACTTTTGATTCGCCGAGTGAACGAATTTCATCTTCAAGCCAATCGCCGCCACGCGGACGCGGCATAAGTCCTAAACGACCTGATGACATTTCCGGTATCCAGAAAATTTTTACTCGCATATCAATCTTCGACTTTCGATGAGAAGTTTATATAATAGCCGCTTTCAATAAAGCATCAACGCACAAAAGTAACTGAGGAGATTGAATGAGCGATATAAAAACTGATACCAGGCGCGTCGCTACGCTTGAAGAAATACGCGCGCAGTTTCCCGCGCTTGAACGCCTTTATAACGGATTTCCGGTGGCTTATTTCGACGGACCAGGCGGCACGCAGGTGCCGCGCCGGGTCGTCGAAGCGGTAAGCGATTACCTTTATCATCACAACGCCAACACGCATTGGGCCTATCCGACAAGCAGCGAAACCGACGAGATTTTGGCGAACGCGCGCCAAGTGGTCGGCGAATTTCTGAACGCCACCGCCGATGAAATTGCTTTCGGGCAGAATATGTCCTCGCTGACCTTTCATCTGGCGCGAGCCTTGGGCCGACAATTTAACGCCGGCGATGAAATTATCGTCACCGAACTCGACCACCACGCCAATATTGATACCTGGCGTTCGCTTGAAGTTGAACGCGGCGTGGTGATTCGCGAGTTGCAACTCGACACCGAAAGCGGACAAATTGATTTAAATGAACTGGGAAATTTTCTGAACGATAAAACCCGACTCGTCGCCATCGGCGCGGCTTCAAATGCCCTCGGCACCATTAACGATGTCCGTCGCGCTTCGCAAATGGCGCACGAAGCGGGGGCCCTCAGTTTTGTGGATGCCGTGCATTTTGCGGCGCATAACCTGATTGATGTGCAAGCGATAGGTTGCGATTTTCTCGCCTGTTCGGCATACAAATTTTACGGTCCGCATATCGGCATTCTCTATGGTCGCAAAGCGCTTCTGCAGGCGATCGATTTTCCCAGACTGAAACCGGCTCCCGATTACGCGCCGGAAAATGCCGAAACCGGAACCCAGGGCCATGAATCCATTGCCGGGGCAGCCGCAGCGGTTGATTTTCTTGCATCCCTTACGGAAGGCGGTTCACGCCGCGAGCGTTTGCAAACGGTTTTCGAAGAGATGCACAGGCGACAGCAGGAACTCACCCTGGCCTTGTGGCGCGGCCTTTCGGCCATAGCGGGCGTGCGACTTTACGGGCCGCCGCCCGAGGCGCCGCGCACCTCGACCATTTCATTTACAGTCAAAGGCTATACCTCCGAAGCGGTCGTGCGCCGACTGGTTGAAGGCGGCTTGTTTTTGTCGCACGGCGATTTTTATGCGCTCACGGTCGTTGAACGACTCGGCGTTGAAGGGTTAGTGCGCGCCGGATGCGCTTGCTATACAACGATGGAAGAGGTCGAACGTTTGATTGAAGGCG
>JBIOWC010000338.1:0-11182 GCA_044868105.1 Blastocatellia bacterium | reverse complement strand
GCGAAACGCTTCTACATTTTCGTAGGAGATTGGAAGATGAAAAAAGGAATTTTATTTAGTGGCTTTTTGGTTTTGCTACTCTCGGTAGTGGCGGTCGCTGGGCCAAAACCCGATTACAGCGGCAAATGGAAATTGGATTGGAGTAAATGCGAAGGCGTACCGCAAGGCATGGAGCAGGTGATGACCATTAATCACAAAGGCGACGAGATGAATATCATCACCAAGGTTTATCCGGCGCAAGACAGCCTGGCCAGCGTCATCAATGACCTCTACGCGCTCAACGGACAGGAAACCAAATATGTTGCGCAGTTCAGAGGCGAACCCGGTGACGGCCGCCGCGTCGTGAAATTGTCGAATGACGGTTGGGGATTAGAGGTGACCGAAGAGGCGACGATTGAAACCAAACAGGGCGCTATAAAGTTGAATGCCATACGCAAATGGACGCTCGCGCCCGATGGCAAAACCATCACCATCGAATTGACCTCAAAAACTCCACAGGGTGAAACCAAGAACAAACGAGTTTTTGTGAAAGTTTAGAAGAAGAAAGTATGAAGTCTGAACGATGAATGATGAACTGAAGAAATCTGATATAGACTGCTCCTATGTGATTCACTGGTCAGCATCGCTTATTGAGTGTTCATCGTTCATCGTTCAGACTTCATCGTTTCTTAATCTGCCTGTTGAATTCATAAATTGAGGAGAAGATATGGAAGCACTTGGAATGATCGAGACCAAAGGATTGGTCGCTATGATTGAAGCTGCGGATGCTATGGTCAAAGCCGCGAATGTGACGCTGATAGGTTATGAAAAGATTGGCGCCGGCTTTGTCACCGCCATCGTGCGCGGCGATGTCGCTGCCGTTAAAGCCGCCACCGACGCCGGCGCCGCCGCCGCTCGTCGCGTTGGTGAACTGGTCAGCGTTCATGTCATCCCGCGCCCCCACCCGGCGGTTGATGAAGAACTCCCGGTGGCTAATGAATCCAGATAAACAGTAGCCCGTGGTCGCTAGCCCGTGGTCGGTAATTTTTCCGGCCACCGGCTGCCGACTTCCGGCTACCAACTGCCGAATCTATGTTATTAGCCAGAATTGTCGGAACGGTCGTCGCAACGCGAAAAGATGAACGCCTGCACGGGCGCAAGCTGCTCGTCGCGCGCCTGGTTGATGAGCAGGGGCAAGACCAGAAAGGTCATGTGATTGCCGTTGATACCGTAGGCGCCGGTGTTCGCGAAATTGTTTTGGTCGTGCAGGGCAGTTCAGCGCGCATGGCCGAGGGCTGTAAAGACATGCCCGTTGATGCGGCCATCGTCGGCATTGTGGATACGGTTGATGTCATTTGAAAACTTTTCTAACCCCGAGTCCGCGGTCAGCATCAAAGGACTTACCCAAATGGTCAAACTGCTTGCTTCATTAACCCTTCTACTATTACTGCTCGTCAATCTTGCTTTCGGGCAGGCAGAGAAAAACCCTACCTTCAAAGACTCACTGGTTACGGTTGTTGTTTATGATAAAACGGGCAAGGTGAGCTCTAGAGGGCTGGGGTTCTTCGTTAGCGATGCCGGTGATGTTATTTGTCGCCTCGGTCTTATTGAACATGCCGATATATTTGAAATTAAAACCGCCGACGGGAAGGCCTACCCTATCGTTAAAGTTAAAGCGACGGATAATAAAGCTGACCTTGCTCTGGTCACTGCCGATATCCGCCTGACTATACCGCTCACCGTGTTGACAACCATTCCTGCTGTTGAACAACCCGTCACCGTTGTTTCTCTTACGGCTTCGGCTAAACCTGTCAGTACAGTCGGCGTAGTTTCCGGCTCGCGTGAGGTCCCGGAATTAGGCAAGGCACTAACGATCAATCCACCCCTTACTTCAGGCTTAAATGAAAGCTTGGCGTTCAATAACCAGGGTGAAATTGTCGGAATGGGAATCGCTACGATGGAAAACGGGAAACCCGTGAGATTGCTTCTTGCGGGTGAACGGTTGTCAAAAATCGTTCCCCGATTGGTTTATATCGTCCCGAGCGGTTTAATCGCGCCACATTCATTTATGGCCGTGCCAAGCGGGCAACCGGGAGCAAATCAGCCCCCGCCAAATGTTGAGCGCAAATACGGCGTGGTCGAAAGCGGGGCGGTCGTGAGTCGGTCAGAGGCCGTCTATCCGCCACTGGCAAAGGCTGCGAAAATAACCGGCAGTGTGGTTCTGGAAGCAATTGTTGATGAAGCCGGAAATGTAATCTGGGCAAACGCCGTTTCCGGCCACCCGCTCTTAAAAGAGGCTGCGGTTAACTCAGCCCGGCTATGGAAATTCTCCCCAACCAAACTCGATGGTCAACCAGTCAAGTTTCTTACAGGGATTACCGTTAATTTTAGAATGTAAAATCCCTGCCATTTTAAATTATCTAATCAGGAGGTTACACCATGTCACACTATCACGATGAAAATGATATGAAGTTGCTCAAGGATATGGCCAAATTGTCGCCCGAAGAGTTCACGGCTTGGCTTAATCTGAACAATATTGTCGGGCGTACGGAAGGGCAGGTGCCGGTGAAGTACCGCGAACTCATCGCCCTGGCCGTAGCCTTTACCACGCAATGCCCGTATTGCATCGAAGCGCACGCCAAAGCCGCCAAGAAAGTCGGCGCGACTCGCGAAGAGATTAGCGAAACAGCTTTCTTAGCCGCGGCCCTGCGCGCCGGTGGCGCGGCAACCCACGGCGCCATGGCGCTCAAGTTTTTTGACGCCGAGTAAGCTAATCGCTACCCTCTTAATTCGTTGAGACTTTTCGGAGGCTTATGAAAAGAGACATTCGCCCGCTGATAGCGCTTGCCTGTTTATTGCTCCTTGCTTCCTCTGTCTTTGCCGATAAGTTGCATACGCCGGTAAAGGGCAGCCCCGAACGCCAAGCCATCATGGATGTGCTGCGTGAACATTTTCAAAAATATAATGGCGACGGCAATCAGGAAGTTCAATTCAAAGTCCATTATCTCAAAGTGCATAACGGCTGGGCGTGGGCGGATGTCACCCCGCTAGACACCAAAGGCAAACCGATTGCCGAAGGCGGAACCTCGCTGTTGCAATTTCAGGAAGGCAAATGGTCGTCAATAGATTTAACGACCATTCCGCCTGACCCGGACAACCCGATGGGCGATCAGGAAGCCAGTTCCGGATTTCTCAAAAATCTCCATAAAAAATACCCGCAAGTGCCGCTCGATATTTTCCCCAAGAAGCAAAAATGAACATCATCAGAATCGCTATGGCGCAAATCAATCCAACGGTCGGCGACCTTACAGGCAACGCCGACAAAGTGATTGATTATTTAAATCGCGCGCGCGCCTTTGGCGCCGACATTACGCTTTTTCCCGAACTCGCCTTACCCGGCTACCCGCCCGAAGATTTGCTCTTGAAGCCACATTTCGTGCGCGAAAATCGCCGCGCCCTCAACCGCATCATCGAAGCTTCGGGAAAACAACTCATCGTCGTCGGCTTTGTTGATACGGATGGCTCTGACATCTATAACGCGGCGGCGGTGATTGCCGGAGGCGAACTCGTTGACGTGTACCACAAATCCTATCTGCCGAATTACGGGGTGTTCGATGAAGAGCGTTATTTTCAAGCCGGTCGTCGTTGTCCGGTTTATGTCATCGGCGAGGCTCGCGTAGGCGTGAATATTTGCGAAGACATCTGGTATCCGGGTGGACCCGATAAAGTGCAGGCGCTTTACGGCGACGCCCATTTGATCGTCAATATCTCGGCCTCGCCCTATCACGCCAATAAAACTTATGACCGCGAACGCATGCTCTGCACCCGCGCCGAAGATAATGCCGTGGCGCTGGCTTATTGCAATCTCATCGGCGGTCAGGATGAACTCATCTTCGATGGCAACAGCCTGGTCATCAACGAAGGCGGACACCTTATCGCGCGCGGCAAAGCCTTTGAAGAAGATTTAATCATCGCCGATATTGATACCGAGCGCGTCTTCGGTGAACGATTGCACGACCCGCGCCGCCGCCGTGAAAAGGTTCGCGTCACCTCTGACGCATCGCTCAGTGTAATTTCTCTGGATGAGGACGTGCGCCATTCGCTCGAACGCCCGGCACTCGCAAAAAATGAATACCTGAGACTCAGCGAAGAGGCCGAAGTTTACGCCGCGTTGGTTCTGGGAACCGGCGATTACATTCGTAAAAACGGTTTCGATAAAGTCTTCATCGGGTTATCGGGCGGCGTTGATTCGGCGCTCACAGCGGTCATCGCCGCCGAGGCCATCGGCGCCGAAAATGTTCACACGGTCTTTATGCCGACCGTCTATTCTTCGACCGAAAGCGCCCGTGATGCTGAACTATTGGCCAAAAACTTAGGCGTGCATTATCAGGTCATCGAGATTCAAGACACCTTTGATGCGTATCTCAAGATGCTTGCCGCCACCTTTGGAAATTTACCGAGCGATACCACAGAAGAGAATATTCAGGCGCGCATTCGCGGCAACATCTTGATGGCGCTCTCAAATAAATTTCGCGGACTGGTGCTTTCGACCGGCAACAAGAGCGAAATGAGCGTCGGCTATGCGACCCTGTACGGCGATATGGCTGGCGGTTTTGCGGTGCTCAAAGATGTGCCGAAAACCCTGGTCTATCGCATCTGTGAATATTTAAATAAACGCAGCAATGACCCGGTTATTCCTGAATACATCATCACGCGTCCGCCGTCTGCAGAACTCAAACCTAATCAGACAGACCAGGATACCCTGCCGCCTTACGACACGCTCGACGGCATCATCAATCTTTATGTTGAAAAGGATATGAGCGCCGATTCAATTGTCGAAGCCGGCTACAAAGCGGAAACCGTGCGCTGGGTTATTAATCGCATTGACGCTGCCGAATATAAACGCCGTCAAGCGCCGCCCGGTATAAAAATTACCCCGCGTGCCTTTGGTCGTGACCGTCGTATGCCGCTCACCAATAAATATCACAATTGATGCTGCACAGGGGGTTGAACTGCAGGTCTGTTTTCCTAAACCTTGAAATTGCCAAGCAAAATAACCGGCACCCAGTAATACGGATGGGCAAACGGCGCCTTCGGGTCTTGCTTAAACGCCAAGCCGTCTGCCCTTTGCGGGGCGCGATTGAGTGACTCCGGCGAAGATTTATTCAGAAGTCATGCCAGTGGCGCTAATCTAATCGCCTCCACCTTTGACATACCTTTTGGCGATTCGCGCAAGCGATAAAATTCCTGCATCAACAACCGCGTGCTTAAATCAGCGACATTCCAGAGCGTTGCCAACACGGCTTTCACGCCTTGCCGCTGGGCAATCGCCACGGCCCTTCAACGGAATGCTCGCCTTTACTGCGCCAGGGACTCGAATGAAAAAAACAGGCTCATTCTTGTTGCGCTGTGGCTGATTCAAGATGGCGAAGAAATCGAACGCACAATTTTTAACCTTGAACATCGCCTAATTGGGGAACTCGAACGCTTGGAAAATCTGGCGGACGCGTGTCATTGGATTTTTAAACCAGCTATGAATGCCGCTTTCTCCGAGCCAACGAAAGATAGTTTTTAAAGAGGGAGGTGGCAATGAGTTTGCTTTTGCAAGGCTGTTCGGTTTGCTTAAATTTAGTCTCCGCTCGAAAGGTTAAAGTAATTTAAGTGATTAAAAAATAATCGCTTGTGGCTGTAATGTTTTCCGTAAGCAGAGCATAAGGTCATGGAAGTGGGAACTGAGCGTATTTGAAAGGGAGCGGGGGAAAGTGCCTCACCAACTTTTGCCAAACGCGCAAATGATTCGGGGATATTTTATCTCGCCTGCCTGATTTTTTCGCTTCGCCAAATAGTAAATCTCGGCAATCAATATTTAGATGAAAGACCGGGAATTCTTTGGCAACTCGGTTGATAGATTGGTAAAGCCTGGGGTTGCCAACGGGCGACTGCTGGTCAACGGTGAATGACAAATCGAGACTGGGAAATCGGGAATATCTTTTATTAACGGAGTGTCACGGCCATTAAAAGATTCAAACAGCCTAATCAAGTGGGAAGGTTAATCATATGAGAAGAGGATTGTTTTTTGCGCTTTCGTCTTTGTACTTGCTCCTCATTTTCGGAGCGCCGTTTGCCATTTGCGCGTTGCTCTTTTTATCGGCGACCTCGTTCAGTCTGCGGTTGGTTGCGCTGCTCATTTCGCCGATTTTTTACTCGGTGTTATACCTGCTGTTTGCCGCGCTTTTGAGCTTACCGCATCAAGGGGCTATTGTGCCGGGACGGTTTCCGCGTGACGTCTCTCATCCGATCTATTTTCATCGGCGTTTGTATGGACTCTGCTGGACAGCGGTCTATTATTTCGTACCGGTTTATCACCTGGCTCTTTCGCTGCCGTTGCTCAAAAAAATACTATTTCGATTATTCGGCTATCGTGGCGATATGGGATTTACAACTTACCCTGATACCTGGATAAGAGACTTGCCGCTCATCAAATTTGGCAAGGGCGCTTACCTTTCCAACAAAGCAACCATTGGCACCAACATCGCGCTTCCTGACGGTTCGATTCTTGTCGAACCGGTCACCGTCGAGGATGGCGCCTTAATCGGGCATCTGGTGATGCTGGCTCCGGGCACCCATATAAAACGGGGCGCAGATGTCGGTGTCGGAACGGCCATTGGCTTACGCACGACCGTCGGTGAAGGCGCAAAGATAAATCCGGGTTGTTCGCTTGAACACGGCGTGAAACTCGGTGCCAGGGTCAAAGTCGGCAGCGTAACCTATATCGCCTCGGCCGTTGAGGTGGCGCCAGATATTGTGATTCCGAGCGGGGTGACGATTCCTGCAAGGATGCGAATCACCTGTCAGGAAGAAGCCTCCTTCTTTGCCAAGCACATTGAAGTCGCCAAAGTCGAAAAGAAGACCTGGCTTGCCAATCAATCCGTGACTCGATTCCCTTTGAAGCATCTGTAAAAAATTGTTCGGTCAACCCTAAACCCCAACCGATATGAAACTTGCCTGGTACAACTTGATTCACGACCGCATGCGGTTTTTGGTGACCATCATCGGCATCGCCTTTGCCGTGTTCCTGATGGTTTTTGAAGGCAGCCTGCTCACCGGATTTTTGCGCGCCGCCGGCAAAGGCATAGACACCACTGACAGTCACATCTGGATTACCGCGCGGGGGGTGGATTGTTTCGAGTTTGCGACGCCCTTGCCGAAACGCTTTCGTGAAATCGCCCAGGGCGTGCAAGGGGTTGAATCGGTCAAACGCATGGTTGTCGGTTATGCCGCCTGGAAAAAACCTTCCGGCAGAAGTCAGTTGGTCTTGCTGATTGGCGCAGAACCGGGAGTCGGCGAACGGTTCCCGATTCCGCGCTTTAAGCAAAGCGATGAAGCACGCTTCAAGCAAAGCGATGAAGTGGTCATTCCTGAAGCCATGCTCATAGACCAGAGCAACCAGGACACGCTTGAAGTTTTCTCTACGCCGATAGATTTAGAGGTCAACAACTCACGCGCTAAAGCCGTGAGCGTGATTAGCGAATTCAGCTCATTTTTCGGCGCGCCCTATGTTTTTACGGACTATAACGATGCCGTGCGTTATCTCAGGCTCGGCAGCGAAGAGACCTTCTATCTCATCGTGCGGGTTCGTGAGGGCAGCGAGGTGGAACAGGTGAAAGCGGAGTTGAGAAGGGAACTCCCGGAAGCCGACATTTGGACGCGTCAGGAATTTTCTCGTCGCGCGCAACTCTTCTGGGTGGTTAAAACCGGCGCCGGCGGGGCGCTGTTGACTTCGGCTTTTTTAGGCTTTTTAGTCGGTTTAGTCATCGTATCGCAAAACATTTATGCGACGACCATGGAAAACCTTGAAGAGTTCGCTACCTTAAAAGCCATCGGCGCATCACGCGGCTATATTCGTCGCGTCGTCCTAATACAAGCCTTAGCCAGCGGTATCGTTGGGTCGCTCGTTGGACTACTTGCAGTTTATCCGGCGACTCAGGCAATTCGCGCAACCATTGCGTGGATTTATACCCCCTGGTGGTTGCCCGTCGGGATGATTGGCATGGGGCTGGTGATGTGTTCACTGGCTTCGATTATCTCCATTCGCAAGGCGCTGGCGGTTGAACCGGCAAAGGTGTTTCGTGCTTGAAGAGATGCTTGCAGTAGAACAGATCAATCTCACCTATGGAACGGGACGCGCCGCGGTTCGCGCGCTGGATGAGGTGTCGCTGCAATTTAAAGCCGGACAACTGGTGCTAGTGATGGGGCCGTCGGGCAGCGGCAAAACCACGCTGCTTTCGATACTCGGTTGTCTGCTTAAACCCGATAGCGGCAGCGTCTTGATGATGGGGCGTGAGGTCACCAACCTGAATGAAGACGAGCGCGGCAAACTCAGACAACAGAACATCGGTTACATCTTTCAAGCCTTTCGCCTGTTTCGTTCCTTAACCGCTTTGGACAATGTAAGGCTGGCAATGGAGCTTGCCGGGCGCCAGGGGCGCGAAACAAAAGAGCGCGCCATGCGGGCACTGGAAGCGGTCGGGCTTGCAGAACGGGCTCACCTAAAACCGAAAGAGCTGAGCGGCGGTGAAAAACAACGAGTCGCGATTGCGCGAGCTTTAATCAACGACGCGCCGATAATATTGGCAGATGAACCAACGGCCTCACTCGATGGCAAAGCCGGGAATCAGATAGCCGAGATGATGCTTGAAATCGCCGAAACCCAAAAGCGTCTAGTCGTCGTGGTCAGCCACGACCCGCGCATCGTTTCGTTCGGTCATCGCATCGTCAAAATGCAGGACGGAAAATTGATTGATGACAAGCTGAATAGTTCGATGGCTCAAGCTTGAGCGCGAGCCAGACACCTCTGGCGCCTTTCGTAACAGTTGGGCTAATGAAACCCTTTGAACCAGGAGAGTTTTTCATATGACTAAAAAGCAGGCAGCCATTTTAGTAATTAGTTTGCTTGCCATCGTGGGAGCGGGAATCGCCCTGCGTTCACGTTCAGGTATCTTTTCGGGCATCGTTCAATCAACCGAAGCGAAAGCGGAAGAACAGCCCAAACCGGAGGTTGAAGAAATCACGCTTGCCTGTACGGGGCGAATCGAAGGTGATAGCGAAGCCATCAGTGTCGGCGCGGGAATTGACGGCGTAATTGCCGAACTGCGCGTTAAGGAAGGACAGCAGGTTGCGGCGGGCACCGTTATTGCCATTATCGAACGCCAGGAACTCGGCGCTGAACTCAGCGAAGCGCGAGCCGCCGTTGAACGCGCCAAGGCCGGTCGCGCGCGACTGGTCACAGGGAGCCGTCAGGAAGAACGTGAACGCGCCGCTGCTGAACTTGAAGCGGCTAAAGCCGTCGCGGGGCAGGCGCAAGCAAGGTATGAGCGGTATCAAAAACTGTTTCAGGAAGGGGTGCTTTCAGCAGATGCGCGCGATGAAGCATTTAGAAATCTTGCTGTCGCGAAGGCGAATTTAAAAGCGACCGATAAGTCCCAGGAATTTGTCAACGTCAAACCGCTGCCCGAAGAGTTAGCAAGAGCCGATGCCGAGATTCGCGCCGCCGAGGAGCGTGTGCGGGCTATCAACGAGCAGATAAAAAAATGCCAAGTGCGCGCCCCGGTTAGCGGAACGATTCTGAGAACCAATATGAAGGTTGGCGAAACCTATAGCACCTTCACGCCGCAGCCGATTGTGACCCTGGCCGACACCACAAATTTCAAGGTACGCGCAGAGGTTGATGAACGCGATATTGGTAAGATTGCGTTGCGCCAACGGGTGTTGATTCAAGGCGATGCATTCAAAGACCGAAAAATTTTCGGCGTGGTTTCGCGCCTCAGCTCACAGATGGGACGCAAAAAAGTTCGCACGGGCGACCCCGCAGAAAAAAGTGACCGTGATGTTCTGGAAGTCTTGATTGATGTTGATGGCAAAGATAAAGCGTTGGTTGTCGGTTTGCGGGTCACAATTCTATTTTTAAAGAGTTAAAGCAAAGAAAAAAGGGCAAGCCATCGAGCTTGCCCTAAAATGTAAATAAGGATTTTCGCTAACGCAGAAACTTTACCGGAAAATCGCGCAAACGTCACGCCGCAAAATTACAAGTTTACTCCTGCGGTATCGGGTTGCTGTCAACCGGTTCAGCTTCTCGCCTGGCTCGCCACTGTCGCCACAAATATCTGCCAACAAAAAAGAGCGGTAACCCGATGAAGAGAACAACCGGGATGGCGGCAATCACGAAACGAATTAAGCCGAGAACAAAATCAGAGGCGAGGTCAATGCCATCGCCGAAAGCCTCTTTGGTGCTGTACCAGAAACCTTTCGGGTTTGACGATACGATTGGCGCAGGGGTTTGTAAAATCACGGTAATGGTTGACAGCGCCGATTGATTTTCGAGAAAGCGTTTGCGCCCTTCGATGCGTTCAATCTCTGTGCGCACGTTGGCGATTTCGCTCTGTACCTGCAGCGCGTCTTCAACTTTGTTGGCGCGTTTCATAATTTCGAGGAATTGTTGTTCGAGAGCCTTTTGAGTTTTGATGCGCGCTTCAAGGTCAATGAATTCTTCGGTCACGTCTTGCCCGGTAACGTTTTCATTCATCACGCGCCCGCCGATGGCGCGAATTTTGGTGATGACCTCATCGAATTGTGCGGCCGGAATGCGAATCGTGACGGTGACGATTTCACTTGATGCCGTGCGGCTGTCATTCTGTTTGTATTCAGAGGTGACCACAAAGCCGCCGAAGCCTTCGGCTATTGACGTGAGCTGGCTTTGCCCTTCCGTCGGTTTGTCGGTTTCGAGGGTGAGTTTGCCGTTACGAATAATCTTGCGCTCAATCGCCTGTTTATTTTCTTCGGCGGTGTTGGCTTCATCAAGCGAAACATTTTGAGTATTTATCGAATCGTAAGCGACCATTCCTCTTGCTGCCCTGTCGCCACCGCCGCCGCCACTCGTCTTTGCAGGCATTGGCAATTCAAGTGCGCTCTGGGCCGGGGAAGCCCCCGCTTTACTATCAGCCATTGGGGCAGTTTCCTTTTGCACGGATTCCTGCGCCTTTCCTTTCGGACTTTCGGTTCTACAACCGCAAAGCATAAGCAAAGCGAAGGTCAAAATTACTGTTGTCGTATATTTCATCATTCACCTCTACCATTCTTGAAATCGAGAGACTTTGATATAAGCCTCAAATGCAGTAACGCCAATGACGCGAAGGGATGGTCAGAG
>JBIOWC010000337.1:0-10427 GCA_044868105.1 Blastocatellia bacterium | reverse complement strand
GTTCTATCTTTGTCGTCCCGGTCTTTTCAATAATGAAGGCTGTGAGTTTTTCTATCCCCAGAGAGGCTCGTCAGGACGGAAATGTGGCTCGGGAATTTGGTCTTGCAGATATCTTAGGGAGTGGAATTTCCTGGACACTCGTCGGAATTAGTTTACTCTTCTTTATCGCCGCAGTTTTACCAGCGGATGGAGAAAGCTCTGGCTCTAAGCGCAAGGATATTTCCACCATCTTTGACTCAGAGTGAAGAGTAAAATGATTGGCAGTTTTTCAAGGAGGTGAAGGCGTGCGAAGTTGTTTAATCACGGTTGCGGCCGTTTTATGGATCACAGCGCTCGGTTCCAGCAACGCGCACGCCTATGGTTGCGGCGAACCCAAGCCGCCTCCTTGCGAAGCCTACTGGCAGGCCTCGGCGGTCTTCATCGGCCGAGTTACGAGCCTCGCTTCCATACCGGTAAAAGAAGACGGCTATGATACGCATCAGAATCAAGTTCACTTCTTAGTCGAAAAAATCTTTCGCGGTATTGACTCACCGGAAGTCGATCTTTTTATTGCCGCGACCTCTTGCGCATATGGGTTTACGAAAGGTGAAACCTATCTGGTCTACGCCTATCGCAACGAAAAAGCTAACCAGCTCTCCACCAGCAACTGCTCGCGAACCCAACCCGCCGCACAGGCCGTTGAAGATTTGCAGTACCTCATGGGACTTGCAAGCGCCAGTGCCAGCGCGCGAATTTACGGCGACGTGATGAAGTACAAACGCGACGCCGAGGGCACGTTGTCGGATCAGCCCATTCCCCGAATCAAAGTTACCGCGACAAGAGCGGATAAACATTACGAGACCATGACCGATGACAAAGGCGAGTTCAGCATCGCGGGCCTTCCAGAAGGCAGCTATAAACTCAGTGTTGACCTTCCCGCCGGTCTTACGGCTGCTTATGGCACTGAGCACGAAATCAAGGTCGTTGAGCGGGGCTGCGCGATGGTGAAAGTTTTCGTCGAAATCGACGGGCGACTGAGCGGCAAGGCCCTTGATTTCAAGGGGCAGCCAATGGCAAATGCGGCGCTCGGTCTGGTTCCTATCAACCAGAGCCAGAATGCTCATGGCGGGATGGCTTATTCAAACGAAGCGGGCCTGTTTGAATTTAAACGCGTGCCGCCGGGCCGTTACGCCTTAGTCATTCGCTTCGACGGGCAGTTGACCTCTCAAAAGCGCCCTTTCCCGTTGATGTACTACCCGGGCGTGAGCGACATCAACCAGGCAACCGTCATCAACATCGGCGAGGGCGAGCGCGTCGAAAATTACGATTTGCGCATGCCGATGCCGTTGAAAGAGCGCACCATTAAGGGCCTCCTGACCTGGGCTGACGGCCGTCCGGCAACCGACGTTTCATTCGGGTATCAAGTAGGTGAACAGCTCGGCTATCTTTATGCAGTCACAGTTGACGCTCAGGGGCGATTTGCTTTCAGCGTATATGAAGGCATAGATATTTTCCTGCGAGCCAATTATGAAAAGGGGAAAGGCAATTATCTTTACAGCCCCCCGGTGAAAGTCTCGACCACGACCGGTGATGAGATCATCAAAGTCGTGATTCCGGATAAGTAGAAAATCTGCAAAGGAACGGGTACCCAAAACTCCATGACCAAACTTGCGCGCACGCTCGGTTTTCGTGATCTCCTTTTCATCGTCATCGGCTCGGTCATTGGCTCAGGCATTTTTCTAACCCCTGGCGGGGTGCTCAGCCAGGTTGGCGGCGCGGTCTTACCGGCGCTGCTCGTGTGGTTAGTCGGCGGCGTCTTGTCTTTGCTCGGCGCTCTGACGTATGGCGAACTGAGCGTCACCAACCCTTCGGCCGGTGGTCTCTATGTCTTCATCCGCGATGCTTTCGGGCGGTTTCCGGCGTTTATGTTCGGTTGGACATTTTTCACCGTCATTACCAGCGGGTCGGTTGCGGCGCTCGCCGTCGCTTTTACAAAATATCTCGGGCAAATCATGTCGCTCACCGATACCGAGGCGAAATTTGTCGCTGTCGGGATTATCGCCCTGATGACGGTCGTTAATGTGCTCGGCACCAAACGGAGCGCCAATTTGAATAACCTGACGACGATTATTAAAGTCGCGGCCTTGTTAGTCATGAGCGCTGTGCTCTTGGGGCTCGGCAGAAATTATGACCATACCGGAGAAGCTCTCATGCCGAAACAGGTTGATGGCAGTTTGGTCTCCGGGTTTGGGCTGGCAATGATTGGCGTCTTATGGGCCTATGAAGGCTGGCAATATGCGACCTTCAGCGCCGGTGAAGTGGTCGATGCGCGCCACAATTTTCCGCGCGCCTTTTTACTTGGAATGTTGACGCTCATCGGCATCTATTTGCTGGCCAATGTGGCGTATTTCGTGACCCTCGGACCGGAAGCCGCCGCCAAAGCTGACAGCATCGCCGCAACCTCTGTGATGTATGTGCTGGGAGTAGAGGTCGCAAAACTGGTGGCCATTGCCGTCATGATTTCAACCTTCAGCGCCGCCAACGCGACATTCTTAACGGCGCCGCGAATCTATTATGCGATGGCGCACGACGGATTATTCTTTGAGAAGTTCACCGAAGTGCACCCGCGATTCGGGACGCCCACGTTTGCGATTCTTGCGAGCGGCATCTGGGCTTCGGCGCTCGCCCTGGCGGGGACCTTTAACGAACTCATCACCTATGTGGTGTTCATCGGCTGGATTTTTTACGGGCTCGGCGCCGCGAGCATCTTTTCGTATCGCAAACAATTTCATGAATCAACGCGCAGCTACAGTACGCCCGGTTACCCGCTGACCCCAATTATCTTCATTCTTTCGGCCGCGGCTCTGGTAATCAACACGATTGTCAATTCACTGAAGACCAAAGAAGGTGCAATTAAAACGGCAATCGGTTTGGGGGTCGTCGCCCTCGGGGCTCCGGTTTACCTCATCTGGCGCACGCGCCGTATGAAGATCGAGGGTGAGTTTAAGCGAACAGAAGAATGATTCTCCACGTATCTTTATAATTCAACTAACTAGAGATCAGGAGCTAAAGTTCAACTCCTGTTGTTGACCTGGGAGAGTAGGGGAACGCTTATGGCTCAAGTAACAGGTGGAAGTGATTTTGATGATGTTTGGGAAGATAAAATTGAGGCAAGCAGGCTCATTTTACAGGAATTCTCCGATGGGGTTGCTGCCAGATCGAATGAAGAAATTTCGTCTGATAAGATTCTCCCGGTCATCTTAAAAATATTCTCTCAACGATATTCGTGGGCCGGGAACCCCAAGCGAAAACCATTACAGGAATGGCAAAAAATAGTAACATCAATTCGCCTAGCACTGAGGAACTTGAAACCTAAGGCCGCAGAGTTGGAGTTAGAATTAATAGAAAGCCAATTGCAAGAGTTGAGTCGGAAGGCAATTGAAAGTTGGAGAGAGGGTGATCCTGAGTTCCCAAAAACAAGGGATGTCCTTAATGACATAGTAAGAATTTTGTTTAATTATAGATTGATAAAGAATCCCCCGCGCCCTACGGGGCTAATGCCTGAGGATTAAATCGGCCGGTGCATAAGCAACCGTCGGAGGTCATCACTAAACGGTCCGCTCCCGCGGCAGTTTATATTAAATTGTTATGCTGACCATTATTCAAGCGACGACAAATGAAGATATTGAACAAGTCCGACAGTTGTTTATCGAATACGCCGATTCGCTGAAGGTCAATCTCGACTTCCAGAATTTTGACGAAGAGTTAAATGCTCTGCCCGGCGATTACGCGCCGCCCGAGGGCGCTTTACTATTGGCGATGGATGACGAGAAAGCCGCCGGTTGTGTGGCGCTAAGAAAATTGGCAGACGGCGTGTGCGAAATGAAGCGGCTGTATGTGAGGCCCGAATATCGCGGCGCCAGGCTCGGCAAAATATTAGCCGAAGCGATTATCGAAGAAGCCCGGCAGCGAAATTATCTGAAGATGCGACTCGATACGCTGCCTTCGATGGCCAACGCGCGAAGCTTGTACGCGCGGCTTGGCTTTAGGGAGATTGCGCCATATCGGTTCAATCCCGTTGAAGGAACGGCTTTCTTAGAGTTAAACTTGGCTGCAATCCATTGAGCGGTTTGCCCAGTCACCGAATTTCAAGGAGTCATTTGTGTCAAAAGGACAACTCCCTGAAACCATAAAATCAGGCGGAGTCCGGCAAGATAGCCTTCAAGCAAGGTGCCTTGCGCTCCCCGGTAATCTTGAGGAGAAGTTATTATATGAAACGAATCTTTACGCTTATTTTGATTCTCGGATTTATATCGGTTGCCCGCGCGCAGAACTGGCCGGCGTTTCGCGGCAATAATGCCTCAGGGGTTGCCGACGGCAAGCCAACGCCGGTGAAATGGGATGCCGCGAAAGGCGAAAATGTCTTATGGAAAACGCCGATTCCGGGACTCGCGCACGCCAGCCCGATTGTCTGGGGCAATAAGGTTTTTCTTCTGACTGCGGTCAGCAGCGATCCGAATCCCTATTTTCGTCACGGGCTTTATGGCGATGTCGATAGCGACAAAGATATGTCGAAACACGCCTGGAAAATTTATTGCCTCGATAAACTGACCGGCAAAATTCTCTGGGAGCGCGTCGCCCACGAAGGCGTGCCGAAAAGTAAACGCCACATTAAATCAACCCAGGCCAGCTCGACTCCCGTAACCGACGGGAAATATGTCGTTGCCTATTTCGGGTCGGAAGGCATGTACTGTTACGACTTCAAAGGCAAGTTGATCTGGCAGAAAGATCTGGGCACCTTGAGCGCCGGTTGGTTTTATGACCCCGATTATGAATGGGGAACCGCAAGTTCGCCAATCATCTATAAAAACATGGTGATTCTGCAATGCGACGTGCAGAAGAATTCTTTCATTGCCGCTTTCGATATCAAAACCGGTAAAGAGTTGTGGCGCACCTCGCGCGATGAACATCCGTCGTGGGGGTCGCCGACCATTTACGAAGGCAAGACGCGAACGGAAATCATTACCAACGCGACGCGCGCCGTGCGCGGATATGACGTGGCGACCGGCAAAGAGTTGTGGTCAATGAAGGGCAACCCGGAAGTCACCGCAACCACGCCCGTCATCGGACACGATTTAATTTTTATCGTCAATCACTATCGCCCGAATCAACCGATTTATGCGATTAAACCGGGGGCGACCGGCGATATTTCCCTGGATTTGAAGAAGGGCGAAACGACCAATCAATACATTGCCTGGAGCACACAACGCGGCGGTTCATATATGCCGACGCCGCTGGTTTACGGCGATTATCTTTACATTAATCAAAACCAAAATATCTTGCGATGCCTGGATGCCAAAACCGGCAAGGTCATGTATCAGGAGCGCGTCGGTGAAGGCGGAGGATATAGCGCCTCGCCGGTTGCCGCCGACGGCAAGATTTATCTGTCGAGCGAAGACGGCGCGGTTTTCGTCATCAAAGCCGGCGAGAAATTTGAAGTGCTGGCAAAAAACGAAATGGGCGAAGTTTTGATGGCGACGCCGGCGATTTCCGACGGCATGATTTTCGTGCGCGGGCTGAAGACGCTTTTCTGTATTGGCGAAAAGCCGACAAAAACGGTGGCCGCAAAATCTGCAAAAGCGACTAAATGAAAACGCCAAGTTGTAGTATGATGGACATCGGGTTATTTTTCAGTGAAACCTTCAGCAAGAGTTTTCACCCCAGCCAAGTTTCAATCAAAGTTGCACAGGCTCAGACTGGTAATTTTCGATAATTGAATGACTGTCTGTGCGGCTATTTCTGAGGAGAAGAATATGAGGCGAATATTTGCAGTAGTCAGTTATGTCTTGATGGTGACATTAATATTTAGCGCGCTCGGGATTGCCAAAACCAAAACCGGTCCCAGCACCACCTGGTCCGGATGGCGCGGCGCCGATGGGCAAGGTATCTCGCAGGATACCAATTTCCCGACCGAATGGAGCGACACCAAAAATGTGCAATGGAAGAGCGCCATTCCGGGCGCCGGTCACTCATCGCCAATCGTCTGGGGCAATCGTATCTTTTTAACTTCCGATATTGAAGGCGAAGTGGTGCCGGGCGCCAAAGCCACTATTCATATGCTGGGCAAAGAGGAATTCAAACATCCCGATTGGGCTGGCGCCGACAAAAAACATACGATGAAAGTGCTCTGCATTGATGCCGACAGCGGAAAAATCCTCTGGCAACAGACGGCTTATGAAGGCACGGTTTTTGACCATCGTCATCGCCGCAACACCTATGCTTCACCAACCCCGGTAACCGATGGCCAGCTGGTCATCGCTTATTTTGGCTCCGAAGGGTTATATGCTTATGACTTCAAAGGCAAACAGCTCTGGAAAAAATCGCTCGGCGGCATTAAAACCTTAGGCATGGGGGTCGGCACCTCGCCGGTGCTGTATGAAAATTTAGTGATTCTGCAATGCGACGAAGATTCGGGTGAAAAATCCTTCATCGCGGCCTTCGATAAGAAGACCGGCAAAGAGGTCTGGCGCGTCAAACGAGATATTGAAGTCAGTTGGTCAACCCCGACCCTGGTGAAGACCGCCACGCGCACGGAACTGATCACCAATGGTAATGAATTTGCCATCTCGTACGATCCCAAAACCGGCAAAGAGCTTTGGCGTACAGAAGGCGTCAAGAGCAACGCCATTCACGTGCCGCTGGTCGGCGATGGCTTTATTATTGTTTCAGCGGGCTATCCCGAAAAACGCACCATCGCCGTCAAACTCGGCGCCGATGGGGATTTGACAAAAACCTCGAACATCCTTTGGAAATACGAAAAAGGCACGGCCTATTGTGCCTCGCCAATTCTCTACAAAGACTATGTCTATCTGATTACCGACAAAGGCATCTTAACCTGTATGGAAGCCAAGACCGGCAAGATCATCTATGAAGGCGGTCGCGTTCCGGTGCCGGCTTCTTTTATGGCGTCGCCGATTGCTTTTGACGACAAGATTTTAATTACCAGTGATGATGGCGATACCTTTGTTGTCAAAGCCGGACCGAAACATGAAGTCATCAGAACCAACTCACTGGGCGAACCGGTCTATGCCACGCCGGCGCTTGCCAACGGCAAGATTTACATTCGCGGCGAAAAGAATCTCTATTGCATCAGCAATAAAACAATGAGCGCCGGAAAATAATCACTGCTCCAAACGCTTAACAAAAAGGCAAGGGAACTGGAAAAGTTCTCTTGCCTTTTGCTTTTTACCGTCGCACCATTTTTGAAGTAACTGTTCAAATAATATATTGTCGGTTTAATAGAGTCAGACTTACGGGGCGAGCGCGTGTTGGCGAACGCCGCGGGTTTGACAAGGAGCGGAAAAGAGCACCTGCCCGCTGGCGTCAATAACTTCAAGTACTGCCCGACCGGTAAAGCTTTCTTGATTTGAGTTCATGGTGATGGCGTGGCGAAACCCGATTATGCCAAAGGGTTCAAAATTTTCGGTGAAGGCATACCCCCTGTACGAAGCAATAAACTGTGAGCCATTGAGAAATTCCCACGCGCCTTGCTCAGGCAGGGTCGGATTGGGCAGCGTGAGCGAGAATTCGGAGGCGTGAAGAACAGAGCCTACGCCCTCTGCAGCGCCGGGCAGAATCTGCAGGGTGGATTTTGCCTGAAAGCCATCACTGAAGGTTGTCGTGACATCCCAGGTGCCGACCAAAGAATTCTTCTTTGGAAAAGCGGCCAGTAGATCGGCTTTTTGTGTATCAATGACCTCGCCCGTTATAGATTCCGGTTCGACGGGCTTCTCTGCGACACGCAGGCGCGCGCCCGAAGCAATCTGTTCAAAGATGCGTTTCTTGAGTTCGGCCGCCCCTCCGGTTTGTGCACGGACGCTTGCCGATGTGATGATCATCAACCCTGTGAGGATCAGGATGGAAAATATTTTCTGTGATTTCATAACGATTCTCCTATTTTAATTTGTAATGATGAAGCTGAAAGATACGGCTTCGATTTGATTATTGATTCGAGGCAGACCGCAATTGCAGCATCCGGCGATTCGGTGAAATGAATCTGGCCGGTTTCAATCAAACGATAGACGGCGCGGCGGCTCAGGCCAGTAAGCGCGGCGGCGATTTCAGGCGTCGCCAACCTCGCAAGCGCCTCACAGGCTTCACACCAACCTCTGACTGTGCCGGCCTGATCTTTGATAATCAGCACGCGTTCAGTCTCCATAATGATGTGCGTTCGGCGCTTCATTGTACTTTTCTTTGTCCGCATATGAGCATGCTCCGATCATTTGGTTTTCAACCGGCCCTGATGCTACAGTTCACGCTTGCTAATTCTTGCGACCTGAATCTGCCTCAGTTCACGGCGGATTGTGCACCGCGAGCCGTGCTAATGTCCTTAATCGAGCGGCTAATTGATTGCTAATTGTTGCTAAGGTTATGAATCACCCTCACATCGAGTTTGGCCCTTTCCAATTCGACGCTGCCGCACAACAGCTGACGCGCGACGGTAAGCCCGTGCAACTCAAGGGGAAAGCCTGTGAGTTATTGCGGGTGTTGGTTGAGCATCGTGGCGAGGTGCTCAGCAAAGATGAATTGATGAAGCTGCTCTGGCCCGATACCGTCGTTGAAGAAAATAACCTGACCGTGCATATGACTGCCCTAAGAAAAGCGCTCGGCGACAGCCCTGACAAGCATCACTATATTGTCACAATTCCGGGACGCGGCTATCGTTTCGTGGCCGAAGTGCGCGAGCGCCGTATCGAGCCGGAAATCATCATCGCCGAACGCACCCTGACCAGCGTGACGATTGAAGTGGAAGAGAGTGAGGCGGCGGGCGACAAAGAAGCCATCATCGAGCGAAGTGGCGATAAAAATTTGGCGCTCGTCACCCCCTATCTTGACCGCAGGTCGCGGTCGCGTGCCCTGGCGGTGCTACTGGCCATCATTCTACTGATGGCGCTGACTGGCCTGGTCATCTACTTCTTGAGAACGCGAGAGCCGGAGCCGGCGGTGGCTCGCCTCCAACCAAAAACCATTGCCGTATTACCCTTCAAGCTGCTGGGGGCAGACGCCGCCGATAAATACCTCGGGATGGGACTTGCGGATGCCTTGATAACCCGGCTGGGCAATCTGCGACAAGTCGTGGTGCGCCCCACAAGCCAGGTGCGGAAATATGATGGCCTCGATACAAATCCAATTGAGGCCGGACAGGCGCTCAACGTAGAAGCCGTGCTGGAAGGCAGCATTCAGTTACTGGGCGAACGAATCCGCGTGACCGTGCAATTAGTGAGTGTGCGCGATGGCCGCCATTTGTGGACCGCTAAATTCGACGAGCAGTTCACCCATCTCTTCGCAGTCGAAGACTCCATCTCGCGGCAGTTGACCGAGGCGCTGGCGCTGGCGCTCAGCGGCGGAGAGCAAGCGCAACTGGCACGCCATTACACGGAAAACCCTGAGGCCTATAAGCTCTACCTCAAAGGGCGTTATTATGCCGACAGTCTGAGCAAAGACGGCTTTCAAAAGAGCTTTGAGTATTTGAATCAGGCAATTTTGTTCGACCCGAACTATGCACTGGCCTGGGATGGTTTAGCCTACTACCACATCAATACCGTTGATTTAATCGCCTCACCGCAAGAAGCCTTCCCGCAAGCAAAGAAAGCGGCCGAGCGTGCCCTGGCGATTGATGAGACGCTGCCGGAAGCGCACGTTTCAATGGCGATCATTGAATGGCAATTTGGCTGGAACTGGGAGGCCGCAGAGCGCGAATTCAGACGGGCTATCGAATTGAAACCGACCCTGGCATCGGCACATCATAATTACGGTTTTTTCCTGGCGCTGATGGGGCGGTTTGACGAAGCCATTGCTGAAAGCCTGCTGGTTCAGGAACTGGGGCCACGAACTTTTGATGCCGCCGTTGGGATGTCTCAGAACAATTATTGTGCGCGCCGATACAGCGAGGCCATCGAATACGGTCGCCAGCTTGTCGAGCTTAATCCGAATCATTGGCTGTCGCATGTGATGCTGGGGCGGGCTTATGAAGGGACGGGCGCGCTCCACCAGGCCATCGCAGAATACGAGCAAGCCCGCCGACTTGATGAGACGACCCCGGAAGTTCTGATGGATTTAGGGCGTGCCTACGCCATCGCGGGAAAAAAGGCGCAGGCCGAGCGGGTGCTGGCCGAATTGTTGCGGCGCGCTGATGGCAGCTATGCCGCGCCATTTCAACTGGCCATGGTGTACGCCGGATTGGGCGAAAAAGAGCAGGCCTTCGGGTGGTTAGCGAAGGCACGCGAGGCGCGCTCGTGGTATATGACCTGGCTGAAAGTAGTGCCGTCGCTTGATACCCTGCGTTCCGATGCACGCTTCGCTGACCTTCAACAGCGCGTTGGTTTCACACAATAAAAGACCCCGTGAACCGGAAAGCTGCGGCCGGCAACCGCCAATAGTCGCGGTCT
>JBIOWC010000336.1:0-22393 GCA_044868105.1 Blastocatellia bacterium | reverse complement strand
AGCTCCAGAGCATCTGCACGGCGGGGTTGGCGATCTATTGCTCGACCAGTTGATGAAGGACCTGCACGAAGTAAACGCCATCGCGGTCTGGCACCGTAACGAGGCCCGGCATACGGACACCTTGAATTTCCTGAGAGGCCAGGGCTTTGTAGAGACCCAGGTGGTATGGGAGTTGACATTGCCCGTCGCAAACTTTGACTTCGAGTCCTTCCAGTTCAAAGCCGAGCCGGTGGCGGCACGCGGCATCTCGATGATGACCTATGCGGAGGCGCAAGAGCACGACCCGGAATGTTTGCCGAAACTGCAGGCCTTGCTCAATTCGGTGATGGCCGAGGAAGTTGGAGGTCAGCCGTTCGCTCCCGTCCCCGTAGAAACCGTGGCGCGGTGGTTCTCGCAGCGAAGCCTCCTGGCCGAGGCCTGCTTCATCGCCAGAGACGGAGAGCATTATATCGGGATTACCAGTTTGAGCCTGCTTGACGGACAAGACGGTGACCTCACACAAGGTTTCACTGGCATTCTTCGAGAGTATCGCAGGCAAGGGATCGCCACGGCGCTGAAGCTACGGACAATTGACTTTGCGCGCCGGCGTGGCGCTCAACTCATCCGCGCCTTCAATCATCACCGGAATCTCCCTGTGATCGCGCTCAATGAAACGCTCGGTTTTTGTCGCCATTCCAGCCAGACGACGCTGGAGAAGTGTCTCAAAGAAGTGAAGGCGATTGACCAGAGCGTCTATGACACCTATGTGGGGCGATACGCATTCGATGCCAAGACCCTGGAGAAGTATCAACTCCCGGCCAATTTGACGGTCACGGTAAAAACGGTCGGAGCGAGACTGCTCAGCGAGATCAGAGATATGCAGGACGAGCTATTTCCGGAATCGGAAAGCCGATTCTTCATCAAGATGCACTACGGCGAGGTGGAATTTATCCGTAATCAGCAAGGTCGAGTCACCGGCCTGACCTACCGCGAATCAGGCAAAGAAATGACGGCCGCCAAAATCGAATAATCCACCCGCTTCACCGTGCGGCGAGACGTAACCCCAACAGGAAAGGAAGAGTGAAATTGAGAAGAGCATTTCGCTTACTAACCATCGCTGTTTTTCTGACGCTTTGCTGCTTCAATCTGCGTTACCAGAGGGCGGCTGCTGTATCTGCCCAACCGGAGCAGGAACAGACCACCGAGCAGACCTATCGCAATATTCAGGTACTGAAAGGGCTGCCCGCCTCCGAGTTGGAAGCGATCATGGCGCTGATGACCGGCGCGCTCGGTGTGCGGTGCAACTATTGCCATGTGAACCCCTTCGATAAGGATGAAAAGGCGGCAAAGCAGACGGCCCGAATGATGATGCAAATGGTCTTTGATCTGAACAAAGGTCGATTTGCCGGCAGAGATGCGATCACCTGCTACACCTGCCATCGAGGCCAATCCAGGCCTATGACGGTTGTCGCCCTGGGACAAAACCTCTGGCAAAGTCCGGCGACGGCTGGCGCACAACCGGAAGCGGCGCTGCCGAGCCTTGATCAATTGCTCGACAGGTACGAGCAGGCAATGGGCGGCAAAACGGCGCTGATGAAAATCACCAACCGAATCCTGAAAGGCTCGCGGGTCGGCGCCGATGGAGTGCTGGTGCCCGAAGAGGTCTATCAAAAAGCCCCCAACCGGCTGCTGGTGATTACCAGTTATCCAGACGTCGTATTTCGAAGCGGGTTTAACGGGACTCTTGGTTGGGCGAAAAGCAGTAGGGGGGAGAGTCAGATCAGTAAGCAACAGTTAGCCGAACTCGTGCGCGATGCGGAGTCCTATGGAAATACCCGGCTCCGAGAACTCTACGCGCAGATGAAGCTAGAGGGCAGAACAACGGTCGGTGATCGCGAAGCGTTTGTGATCAGTGCGACCACGCATAAGGGCTTGTCTGAAAAACTCTATTTCGACGCGCAGAACGGCTTGTTGATGCGCCGGTATCGAGAATCAACAACTGCACTGGGACCGTTCCCGATGCAAACCGATTTTGAAGATTATCGAGTAGTAGATGGCATCAAGCTCCCCTTCAGTATTCGCTGGTCCATGCCAGGTAGAAGTTGGGGCCGCAAGATCACAGAGGTCAAACAGAACACCGCAATTGATGAGGCCATCTTCGAGCTTCCAAAAGCTGAAAGGTAGATTGAGGTATTGTCGGGCATTACCCCCTTTGAGGGGGATATTACACAAAAATCACAGCACCACAACTTTAGGACATTACCGGCCGCCGCAGAATCTGAAACAGTTTAGCAAAGCCGAGTTCCGATTTTTGATGTGCCAGTTCCAAAAGCGCCGCGTGAGACTCGCGTCCGCCTGCCGGTCATGTTAGTCGGGCCAGGGTGGCGTGCGGCCAGCATAGGTGATGACGAACAGGATGTCCTCGATCTCATTATTCCTGAAGAAATTCTTGGTGGTCTCGTCGGTCGGCAGCGCCAGTTCCCACTCGCCAATAGGAGATTTGTTGTTCGTAATCTGCAGCCAATTGCCGCCATTGGCTCTGCGCGTGCTGATGACGCCATCAATCGAGTCGGCCGGGCCGCCAACCGGAGTCTGGTCGCCCGGTTTTTTGAACAGGAGCCGGGCGCCCCTTATATCGACTGGTTGTCCATTCGTCGGAGAAAGGTAGAGCACCAGATGCTGAATCTTCAGATCGTCAAGGTTCGGCAAGAAGTCGCCGCGCGCGGTAATGAAGCGAACAACCATCGGCGTTGCGGTTGGGTCCGGGTTGTTCAGGTCATACCACTGGTCCGGGAACTGCTGCCGGAAACTGAACGGCCGGTCGAGGCTGAGTTCCGGGTCGAACATCTGGATTACTTGCTGCCGATAGTCGAAGCTGTTCAGCGCCGTGTAGTCAATGGTCAGGAAGACGTCGGCGATGGTGGAATAGTCGAACGGGTTGGCGGCTTTGGGCAGTTCGAAGCGCCAGACGGTATCCACGCCCGAGCCCTCGAAAGGCAGTAGCAACTCGGGCTGGGAATCGGGCACGAGTTCGAACAAGCCTGTGGCCTCGCGCGGCGAGCTCAGGCCCACACTCTCAGGGTCTCGGCGCACCACCACATTCCGGAAGGTGTCGCCGCCGATGACGACGCGTGAAGTCCCTGAAGTGCTCAGGGTGGCGCGGATGCCCTCGGTAGGCGGGATGAGGGCGATCACCGACGTCCGCACACGCCTGACCAATCGCGCGTAATGGCCGGGGAAGTCGCGGTCGAAGAGCGACTGCGGCGTGCCGATGACCAGCACGCCAGTCTCGCGAAAGCGCGCGAACTCGATCGGCGCGAACCTCGCCAGTGAGATGGTTTTCGTGAGCTGCAGCCTTCGGCGGTCGGTGAGAAAAGCGTGCTGGTCGAGCGCCACGAGGTCGGCGAGCAGCCGGGCCGAGCCGGTGATCCCCCGCCGGTCTGAACCGCCGTTGCGTGCCGTAGCGCTGTCGGGCGCCGCGTAGTAGTCGCCCTGAATGAGGCCCTGCGGCGGCTCCTGCCGCTCGAAGGCGAGCTGGCTCTCGGCAAGTTTGGCGAGCGCCGTTGCCTGCTGGAGAAAGAAACGATAGATGCCGTCCAACACCTCGCTCATGAACTCATAGAGTTCGGCGTTGGTGAATTTGCCGGCCAGGAAATGGATGGTAGCTGCGGCGTGGTCCTTCTGAATGTGAGCGATCTTTTGCTCCTGCGTCGCCACCGCGACCTGATCCTTGGCGATGATTATCTGCTGATTGCCGATGGCCTCATCTTGTTGGGCCAGGTGGCGATTCAATCTCCAATCGTCCTCTCGCCTCTCGTTACTCGCAAACTGGCCGAAGAGCGAGCCAAGCCCCCCAAACAAACTGCCGCCCTGGCCGAAACCTGTAAAGAACTTTCCAAATACCCCGAGCGTGGCCTCGCCGCCGGGGATAAGACCGCCGGATATCAAACCGGCGCCAAGGGAGGCCGCCACCCCGACGATTTCAGCCCCGATGGCGAATTTCTCGTTCAGGCTGCGCCCGTCGTTGAGCAGGCGGTCGAAGTGGTTGAACTGAATCTCGGCGCGGCCCCTCTGCAACGCCGCCAAAGCGACGCCGGCGTTAGCCTCCTTCACGCGCAGGTCATGGAGGTCAACTGTGGCGCTGGTCAACTCGATGTCCTGGATGGCCTTGAGCAGGTTGTAGGACTCTGCGTCGTGCTTCTCCAGAGCGGCCAACATAGCGGCTTCCACCTGAGCCGACGTCTGCGTGAGATCTTTGGCCCGGGCCGCGAGCGCCGCATACCGGTACGGCGTCGGTTGCCGTGGCGCGACCGCCGTCTCGGCTTCGAGTTCGGGTGAAGGTTGGCGTTCCAGCCCGGCGATATTGCGCCCCTGGCGCAGCTTGCGCAGGTTCGCCTCCGCGTGCAGACGGAGCGCTTCAACGACTGGATCCGGGCCGAACGAATTCGCTTTGGCGGGGGCGTCACCGCCAGCCGGGTACGCGAGCCCAAGCAGATCAATAGCCGTCTCGTACAGCACGCGGGCGCGGGCGCCCGACTCGCTGGTGTCCCGCGTGAACTCGGAATCCGCGAACTGTTCAAAGCAGCGAACCAGAGAAATGATTACGAAGCGCGTCAACGCCTTGGCGCGGTCCCGCACGATGTCGTGTGGGTTCAACCCCTCCCGTGGCCAGTTCGCCGGACGCTGGAACTTCGTCGGCATCTGTTCTTCCAACGTCAGGCCATAGTAGATCTGCCGTCGGTCGGGCAGAGGCTTTCCAGGCGGCAAGGTAGCGGGCGGCAACTTGTCACCTGTCAGTCGGCCGAGCGGCAGGTGATAAGCGTAGACCGTCTGGAACCAGTCTAATGCCGCAAGGTGCTCGCCCGAACGCTGCAACTGAAACGCGCAGAGTAAGGGGACGAAGTAGAAGACCTCCTTCAGGTGAGTGGCGGCCTGATGCGGGTTATCGAGTGCGCCCATCAGCTTGACGCTCAGCGCCTGCCGCTCCGCGAGCTGCTTGTCGGTCACCCGCTCGGAGATCTTGAACGCCGGGTCTTTCAGTTCCTGAGGCAATTTCGCGGCAAGCTCGGTCCGCAATTCGGCCAGATAATCCATCGCCGCCGTACGCGCCTGGTCGGGCGTTACGACGGCAACGCTCCGCAGCTTCGTCATCAATGTCTGATAGGCCTTCGTCGGCTCCCCGCCTGCGACCGGCCGCAGCGTTGGCAACAGGTGGCTCTCCGGATAGATGAAGACCCGCATGGCGCCTTGCCAGGTCTCATAAGCTCCCCAAAACGACCAGTCCTCATCAAAGTTCGCCTCGGTGTAGCCCGAACTCAATTTCCAGCCGGCGGCGGGGTGGCCCGGCCCAAATGCGCCGACGCGCACCGTGAATAGGGCGCCCTGTAGGGTTTCGATCGCCTGGGTAATGCGGGTGGTCCGCTGCGCCACGCCGCCGGCCAGGTCAATCAGCAGCCCACCGGCGCCGTCTCCTACCGTGGTTACGAGCAGGTCGCGCAGGCTCGGAAGCGCTTCCGCTTCGGCATCATCCACGACAGCGCGAAGAGCTTGGATGACGTTCTGTTGCTGGTTCATTCGCGTTTGCAGCGTGACCTGCCAGGTGCGGCGGAACCGGGGAGTTGCGCGCCATTCGGGTAGTTCGACAAGCGGCGTCGCCGGATCGGGCAACACGAAATAATCGGGACCGAGACTGAGCCCCTTGGCTTGCTCCTCTGTGCGCCAGACTGAATAGCGGCCGAGTTTGGTCACCTGCGCGGCGATCGCATACACATCCGCCCAGTCAGCCTCCAGGAAAGTCCCGGCGGCGGCCAGGTCGCGGCTGCGCATCAAGCGGAGGAAGGCCGCCAGGTCCAGCCGCTTTTCGTTGAGACGTGCGAGGATGTCTTTGCCGGCCTGATAATCCCGAAGCAGCGCCGTCAGATCCTCGACCTTGGCGACGAACTGGCCGACGACCGCGTCGAATCCGGCGAGCGCGGTGTTCTTGCTCTTGCGGAGATCATCAATCTGTTTGAGGAGGGCCGTCATCTCGGCACTGCGCGCCTTCCACAGCGCGAATGCGGCATCAGCATCCGCGTTGCGCGTTCGAAAGTCCGTCTCCAGCAGGAGGTCCGGGTCAATGATGGGAACAGCGATGTCGCCATAGACTCTGGCGGTGTTGTCCTGCGCCTGCCACTGCGCGCGAAGCCGGTCGAGCTGCGAGGTGAGCAGCAGAGGCCGCGGACCGCGGGCCAGCGGATTGCGCGTGGTACTCTGCAGACCGAAGAGTTGTTCGAGCTTGGCTTCGGTCACTTGCTCGGGGAGCAGCACCAGATCGTCCAGCCGGTCAGGGCGGTCGATGCCGAGGCGGTCAGCCAGTCTCGCCCTTGCCGTTTCATCGCCGCGCGCCCGCCGCATCTCATCCAACGAGGTCCCGAGATTGCGCAACAGGGCCGCGTAGGCCCTCTGCCGGTACTTCGCCTCTTCCGCCGGTTTGGCGCTCTTGCCGGCGGCGGCGAGGAAGGCGCGCAGCACTTCCACGCAGATTCGGATCTGTCGTACCGGCGCCGCGGCCGCCTCGCGGTTATTCGGGGTAATCAGCTCAGCGAAGCGCTGGCGTAGAGCCGTTGTGAGTTGCGCCGGCGTGAGCGGCGCGCCTTGAGCATCAACGATGTGCCCGCCGGCGAACTCCAGCAGGTCTTGCAGGTACGCGGCGGTGCCGAAGACGTCACTCGGGTCCTGAGGCTGGAACTTATTGACTGCGTTCAAGGTGACCTGCTTTGCCGGCGTGATATTCCCTTCCCCATCGCGCGCACGCACGAGCAAATGATAGGTACCGGCGGGCGACACCTCGACGGCGGTGGTCCACGACGACCAGTCGCCCGGGGCCTTGGGAGTCACCAGTACGAACGGCTGCCCTTCAGTGAGCACGCGCTCGACGGCCACGACCGGGCTGCGGTCATCGCGGGCGGCGCCCGCCAGCTGGAAGGTCGTCTTCCCATTGTCTACCGCCTGCGTCATCACGTCTGGAGTGCTGAGGCTGAGGACGGGGGGCGTGCGGTCCACCGTAACGGTCACGCTGGCGAACGCCTCGGCCGCCTGCTCGCCTGCCCCCGCGGAGACTCGCGCCATGATCTGCAAGCTATCGTTCACAGCGCCGACAATCGTCAGAGGGTCAGTGCTCCAGGTTGACCAGGTCTTCTGATGCGTCTTCGGGCTAAGCGGCCCGGTCGGATTGGCATTCACGAATATCCCAGAGGTGCCGAAGCGAACCGCCACCCTGGTGATGCTGTCGGGAGAGTTCTCAGTCGTGGGCTCGTTCTCGGGATGCGTGGTATCGGTCGTCTCCTTGACGCACTCCGCCGTACCCTTGACCGTGATTGTAGAACCCCGGACGATTCCCCCTGCGCCCGTCGGGATCGGCTCGATCTCGACGCTGGGGTCGAACTTCACTATAAATTTAGGCTGAGCCATAACCATCTCCTCTCTCCTCATGCCGATTCAATATTGGTAACGGTCGTAGATCGTGAGCTTCAACGTAAACCGTGACTTCATTGATAGTCCTCAGATTAAAATTGCGCCTCAGGCGGATTAGAATAAGCCAGACAAAGTGCCAACCCACCCGACCGGGCCAATCACCCAGTTTGCCAAGGTGCGCCCCGTATTATTTTTGAAAGCATTCGCCGTGTTTTCTATGGGCTGGACGATTGCTTGTTTTGCCATGTTGTGCGCGGTCACAATCGAGGCTTTGTACATGTGAACGTAAGTTGTCACTCCAGCGGCGAGCCAATCCGGAGTCCCATGTTCCATCATGGGTTCGCCGATGGTATTCCAGCTCGATTGCTGGGCCTCAGGGCTTTGGCTCTCGACGATGAAGTTTTCTGCAAAATCATAGGCCATCTTTGCTTCCATCAGTTTCGCTGCCGCCGATATACATTTCGGCAGCACCCGGCCGCTGCCAGCTTCAAAGCGTTCCGTCAAGCTCTCCTGCTGCTCACTGGTCCGGGCTTTTCCTGATTTGTAATAAAGAGAATTTTGGTCGCCGTAGTTGCCCACGAGGAGCGGCCGGCGGCCGAGTCGGCTCGCCAGTGATACCGCCTTTGCTTCGGGCATACGCGCCCCGCCGAGCTTCAGGTCCACTGGAATGACTTTCCCCTTCGCCGACATCTTTCCGGCTCGGATCAGCGCCCTATCCGCGGCGCTCACCGTATCTTCAAAGACGAGCACGTCCACCGTCTCATAGGTACCGGCAGTCGTGCCTCCCGGAAGCTTCGCTACAGCGTGGGGGCCTTCACCCGTACCGGGCATGAGGAATCCCTTCTTATCGAGGATGGCTTCAGTGACGATTAAATTGCTCTTGACCGCGTTGGGAAGCTCAACACTCAGAATATTGTGAAGCTGCTGACCGCTTACTGAATTGCCCTTGTACATACCTGCCAGGCTATCGGCCCAGCGTCCGAGCTCGGTCAAGGCCTTATCCGTTGCCGAGGCAGTGTTCCCTCCGAGCCCACTGGGATCTGAAAACTTCAACGGGCTCCTATGGACGTAGGCGTACAGATTGACGCCCTCAGTAACCCCTTTCGGATCGCAACTCAACCAGGTGCCGATCGCGGCGCCATAGTATCTTGCGTTGTGATACGCCAGGCCACTTTCCTCGTCCCGCTCCATCCCCGTAAATCGGTACCGCTTTTTCGAAAAACTCCCGAAACTCGTCTCCCCATACGGCGTGAATTCCTCGCGGTTGATCAGCGCGCCGGCTGCATCAACGATGACATTGCTGCTGCCGAGATAATCACCGAGATGGAACTGAATCGCGGGTCCACGCTCATCAGGGTGCGCCGCTCCCAAACGCACCAGCGCAATGCGCTGCCGGTCATCCAGCACGTGCACGTGGTTGTTCTCACCCGCGTTCGCGCCGCTGCCCCAACGGTGATGCTCGAAGACGCCATCAATGTAATGCGTGACTTCGACCCGCCCGCCCTGCTTGCGCACCAGCTTCTTCACCCGCTGTCCGGCCGAGTCGTAGAGGTAGTGCGCGTGAACCGAGGGCTCAGCGTCTTCGGTTTGCGTACGGAAGGCCTTCATTTGATCGCTGTGGTTCCACTCGAAGTGGCGTGAGGTAGTCTCCGCGAGCATATTGCCGCTGGCGTCGAAGGTATAGGCGTAAACCGATTGACCCATCTGCAGGCGCCGCAGACGATTGTTCACTGTCTCGACGGTGAATTCGCGGGTGAAACCGCCAGGTTCGTTGCGGTGTTCGAGGCGCAACAGGTTGCTCACCTCGTCGTAGCGATACCGCTCGGTATAGCCGCGCGCTTTGGTGAGATCGGTACAACGAGGCCGGTCATCCCACGGGTCGCCGTCGGGCGGACGGTCACACTCGCGGCCGGTGGCCGAGAGCAATCGGTAGATCGGGTCGTAGTCGAAGCGGCGGTTGAGCGCCTTGCCGCTTATGAGTAACTGTGCCAGGACCGGATCACTCACACTAAACGCTTCCGGATTATTGAGGATGCCACTACCGGGCGCGCGGTCGAGAATACTGACGAGGTTTCCTGCCAAATCGTAGTCGTAGCCGAAGTCCTGTAACGTTTCGCCAGTCGGGTGATAGCTGGAATCGTTCGGTTTCGAGTATCGTTCGCTACACAGTCGCTGCAATCGAAAGGTGTGCGGATCGTAGGCGTAACGCGTCATGACGCCGTTGCCGTAGGCGATGAGTGCGCGCTGGCCTTTGGCGTCATAGGCGATGCGCTCGACATAGAGGGTATCATCGAGTAAGGCTCGTTCCAGCCCGCCCGCGTTATTGTAGACCGGGCGCAGTTCACGCCGCTTACCTTCCACGTCCTGCGGCAACAACACCTGCTTTATCCGATTAAGGGCATCGACGCTCGATGTTGTCTGATACGCGGTGCTCTCCAATAGCTCGCGTTCGCGGTCGGCGAGGGTCTTCTGCGGCCGAGGGTTCCAGTCAACGACGAAGGGCTTGATCCGCCAGCCGTTAGTCGGCGCTTGCTTGAAGACCGCGAGGAGCGCCGCGTCGGCGATGACGCGCCGGTTTTTATCGAGTACATTCCCCTTGAAGTCTACCACTGCGACCGTTGTCAGCCCCGCTTCGTCGTGATGGCGAATGAGTTGGCCCAACAGATTTTTTTCTCGCATTGCGGCGCGCTCCGCGGCGGCTTGCTCCGGAACGCCGGCATCGCCGTATTCAAACCGTTGCCGGAGCGTGACCCGGCTGTCTGTATCATCGCGGGCCCAGAGGCGGATCGGGCGATGCAGGCGATCGTAGGCCTGTAGAATGAGGGCCCCTTTACTATCACGCCGTTCTATCTCATGTCCTAGGACGTCGAGCGCCATTCGACGCAGACCCGCATCTATACTTTCGTCGCGCCAGGGCCGGTTGGCGAGGTCGTAGGTATAGCGAAAGGCGATGCGCTTCAAGGCATCCGTCACCGTCAGCACATTGCCGCGAATGTCGTAAGCAGAGCGCGTGTGGAACCAGTCCGCCGGGTCCGAACCATTGCGCGCAATCGCCTCGATCGTCCGCCCGAGGGCGTCGCTCACGACGCTCGATGGTGTGAAATGATGGCTCGCCGGCGCGGCACCGGCGAGCGATGCACCATCCGGTCCCTTACTCAGCGGCGCGAGATCGTTCGCGTCATAAGTGAATGCTTCCCATGGTGTGGGCGCGAACTGCTCGGGATTTCTCAAGTCCGCCGGGATCCCATAAATCACCCGCTGCTCTGAGCCATCGGGATTGAGCGTGCGGATCACCTGGCTGCGCGGGTCGTATAACATCGTGGTTTGCTGCCCGACCTGGGCAGCGGTGGGCGGCACATAGTCCAGGCCCACCGAAAAGAAAGGTTCGTACTTCTCGACAACCCGCCCTTTGTTGTCGTAGACCTGCGATCCGCTGACGATGACATTGAGCGGCGCCCCGGACGCTCGTCGCCGTCCGATGGTATCGCCCGTCACGATGGACTGGTCGGCCGACAATACGCCGCCGCCGAAGTTCAGATCGCCGAACAACACGTCCTCGGCTTGCGTTCGGGTTTGCAGCAACCGCCCGAACCCATCCGAATACTGGACGCTTTCTATCGTCTGATCGCGCTCCGCGAGCGCTACGTCGCTCTCAGTGATATGGTGCTCGCGAACGACGCTGCGGACGAATATAGGCTGCTGCCGGTTCACGAAGGCGAAGAAGTCGTACTCCAGGCGACTGCCAGGGACTTCGATCGTATCACCCGCCGTTTCCCCTGCTTTTCCCATTACTGCGGTGCTGGTCACGAATTCCAACGGGCTGAAGTTCACCGCACAACGGTTGCCATTGGCATCGGTGACCACTCGGGGTTGCAGGACTCGGTAGTCATATTCTGCGCTGACCGTGAGGCCGGCAGAATCCGTCGCCTGCACGGGAAGCAGTTGGTAGGGGCGGTCGTAGGCAATCGTGGAATCATTGCCGAGCGGGTCACGCATAATGACCGGTAGTCCGTGGCGAGGTAAACCTTGCAGGTGAAAATCGAACGCGACGCGCGAGTTCTGGGCAAAGTAGCCTCGCGTCCGGTGATCTGTGCCGTCGGCGAAGCTGTAGCCGGCCAGCGCGGGCGTGTTGTCCTGGAACTCCTTTGGATATTCCGCCGGCCAGCTTGGGCTCCCTTCCGGCCGCAGATAGGGTGGTATGGCGAACGCATTGGGATTGGCCGGGTCACGAAAAGCTTCGCGAAGTAAATCCTCCGTCATCACCAGCGTCGCCGTGCGCACCAGCGCGCCGAAGTCCCCGAGCTTACCGAAAGGCAGGCCAACGAAGGCCTCCCCGTCGTAATAGTTGAACGTTTGACCAAACAGCTTGAGCTGTGCCGCGCCGGCCTGGATCTCGCTAAAGAGTTCAAAAATAGTTGGGCTGCCGTCGTTCAGGATCTCGTAGCTCGTGATCCCCGAAACGTGACTCACCAGGTAGCGCCCGGCATCATCGCGTTCGGCATATTGGGTCTCCTCCAGGGTCCCGAGGTACGGCGTCCCGGCCGGCGCGGTGACACGGTAGTCCCGGTGGCGCGGGACGGCTAGGCTCACCTTCCGGCGCGGCTGCCCGTAGGCGTCGAAATCCTCGATGAAGGCGAACTGCGTCATGGGCTCGTCTCCGCGCTCCCATTGCGTGGTGCGCCGGGCCAAGAGGTGCGGGAAGAAGATCCGCAGGCGTTGCGGGTCGCCTCCTTCAGGCGGGAATTCTTCGCGCAGGCCATACGCCTGCTCGGTCACCGTGAAGGGGCGGTCCTGGCGGTCGGTGCCGTCGAGGGCGTAGAGCTCTGTGCGCAACGTACTCCCGCGCAAGGTTCGCAAGGCGTCACGCCGGTGGCGCGGGTTGGTCAAGGTTCGCAGGAAGGCGTTGGTGACCTTCGCATGCGCCAGGGCGTCGAGATCGCCCGGCCAGTAGTCCGCGGCCCAGTCCAGTTCGTGCCAATCTCCGGTGTCGTCATCCACCGGCCCTTGATGAAACCAGGTCTTGGTAAGCAGGGGCGGCGAGAAGTGCTTTTCGGCCACCGGCTCGAAGCGTGCCTCAGGCCCCTGGGCATCGGGGGCGTGATAGTCGGCGAAGGTCTCGGTGTCGAACTGTTCCACCATGCCGAAGCCGCGAAACTCGCGCTCTACACCGTCCCAGTAACCGTGATGATAGCGGTACTCGGTCGTGAGTTTGCCGCGCGAGATCTGGTCCATCATCTCGACGCGCGCGACCACCTGCACCGGAAACGGCAGCGGCGTCCGCCAGCGCGTCTGCGGCCGCACCTCATCTTCCAGATAAAACCGGGTCGAGGCGGCATACGAAACTTTAGTCACTGCGCCTAGGTGGTTGTCCATCCGATCGAGCACATAGGGCTTGACTCCGCCCGTCAGATCCAGAAACTTGTAGGTGCTATCGGGGAAGGCGCCAAAATCATAGGTCCACAGAATACCTTCAGTGCCGGTGCCCAGCATGTCGGCGAGGCGCACCGCCGTCGCGTCGGTGACCGGCGGGGTGCCATGAATGATGATGGGGTCGCTCCAGGCGTTGCCGTCCCGGTTGACCCAGACGGTAAGGTGTCCGGACGAGACATATACGAGATCGGCCACGCCGTCGCCATCCACATCGCCGACCAAAAGTCGCTTAGGGTCGAAGCCGATTCCAGGGAAGGAGACCGCGTCCTCGAATCGCGGGCTGTTGCGCATGGTGACGCGGCGGCCCCAGCGGCCGTAGCCTCGATAAGGCCAGTACTCGACACGCCCATTCTGAATAAGGAGAATGTCCTGAAGACCGTCGCCGGTCAGGTCTCCGAGCTTGACGCGGGGGTCTTCGAAGCTGACGTCGGGAAAATCGTTGCGTTCGGTTCGCTTGCGCACATCCAGGTCGGACCAGCCACGCTCGGGATCGTTGTAATAGAGTTCAAATTGCGGGCCGGTGCGCAGCGCATCCGTCACCCCGTCGCCGTCAAGGTCCAGGAGACGCACGTCAGGCGCATCGAGATTGAGCGCTGGCACCTTGCGATAGCGTACGAAACCGCGTCTGTTCCACTGCCCGTCGAAGGTCAGTGGGAAAAAGCCGCCGAGCAGGTCGTTGACCACCATCAGGTCGGCCCGACCATTGCCGTTGGCGTCCAGCAGTTGCACACCCGGATCCCCCAATCGCACGCCCGCGGGAGCCGTTTCCATTGTATGCAAGAGGTCGAACCGGCCGTCCCCTCGGTTGCGCCAGAAGCGCACCTGATCATTGAACTCCAGGACGGTGGGCAACCCATTGCCGAATAAATCGACCAACTCGAAGTCGGGATGACCCAGCGAGCGCTCGGGCCGCGAACCGATTGGGCCGGTGAAGGGCCGGTACCGTCGCTTTGTGGGTTCAAATGGCGTGTAACCGAATTCGAGGGGCGGCAGTGACTCGCGTTCTTCGCCATCGTGCCCTTCGACAAGAATCTGGCTGAGCAGCGACGCCGCGTTCAAGGGCAGTTGCTCGCTCGGCCGACCGCGCTCGTCGAGGTAGATCAGCCGATAGGTGCGAACCAGGCGTTCACGGTCGGCGTCGGTACGGATCTCGATGGTCGTGCAGCGGCGGGTGGTGCGGATCTCAAAGCCCGGCCGGTATTCCGAAAAGGGGTCCGGCCGCTCTTCATAGTTGAACGTCACCGAGATCAAGAACCGCTCGTCGCCGGCCTCGGGGTCGGCGTAGTCAACGTAGCGAATTCGCCTGAGGTAGAGCTGGTCCCACAGATGATCGATGCTGTCGCCCAGGTCCCGCTCATAGTCATAGCGTATGGTATTACCGAAGGGGTCCTGGGTCTCGGCGAGGTTCCATTGATAGATTTGACTTCGATTCTCCGGATTGGCGATAACCGCTGGGTCATTGGGGATGCTGCGCGGCGTGCCGTATAGACTGACCAACCCATCCTTACTGCGAACCTCCCAGTGATCGGTTTGGGAGTCCCTGTGATGCTCGATGCGGGCAAAGAGTCCCTCTGTGCGCGGGCGGTAGCGCGTCCTCCCCGCCGTCTCGGCGACGGGCACGAGATCTTCGGCGCCGGAGAGCAAGAAGGTGTCACGTTGAATGAGCGGTCCCTGCTCATCGCCGTAGCGTGGAATCCCTCTGGATGTCTTGCGGCTGACACCAGGAAGGCTGAGGCCCCACCCGAGGCCGAAGGGCCCATTCCCGTTGCCCGTGCTGTAGACGAGGCTGACTTGTGGCTGGAATCCGTTGCGACCCGGCGGCAGAGCGATCGGAATCGTGAAGTTGCCGGTGCCGGTGTGTAGATCGGGTGAGAAGGTCTCACCCAGGCCGTGCAGGGCACCGCCGCCTTGGGGAAGCGAGATCACCTGGTTGGAATTGGTCGATTTATTCAACTTCGCCCCTCTATAGCCCTCTTAAGTTCAGGCATAAAGCGGTCTCAGGTTCACTTTCCGAGCGCCTCTTGCCCCTCTGTTGATTCGGCAGGCGCGCCCTTAAGAATCTGCTTACTTCCCTAATTCTGAAGCCGGACTAAGAGGTTACGGCCTAGCCCAGACTGCAGTAGCTACCCTGGACGAAGGCACCTGGTGTAGAAATAATAGCCATACGAATAGCAGGCAATCCTTCGTTAGACCGGCAGGCTCGAGTAATTATTATTGCAAGCTCGGTAAATGAATAAGCAGTGTGAAGCCACCCTAGAATCCCAATTTGTCGTAGCAAGCTTTTCGTTTGCGTCGTCGAGGTGCCAACCCTTGCTTAACGACCAAAGCTTAATGACATCCAGGGGAGACATCGTGTTTCACGTTCAAGTGAGGAAGTGGGCCTTAGGTTTCGTTATTGTACAGTAGATCGGGGTGGACCGAAGAGTTTCTACAGGCCTGGGAAGAGTTTATAACCTTTCAAATAAACACCCGACTGCAACCGGCTAAACGTGTGCGATATTACTGCAAAGCTTTTCTTGTTGCAAGCAAAAAGTAGCCATAAATCCAGGCACAAACCGATGACTAAATCCCAACGCGGCCTGGGTGATCTGCTTCCTGAAAAGCGGCACAGGGACTCCGATAATCTGTGATAAAAGACCCCTCGGCCGACAATCTCTGGTTTCGACTCACTCTAACTTTGCAAGGAGCTGATCGACTGATCTATATGAGTTTCGAGGGCTTTCACATAATTTCCCCATTCTTCAAAATGGATTCTTTATCAACAAGTTTGCCACGAATTTTATTACCCCACGTTTAATTAATCCCTGTTGCTAGTTGCGTATTTAGAAATGCTCAAAGCGCTTTTCTGGAGATATCCCAAATTCTACAGATTCATACTCTGATAAATAGCCTTTTTAGGAGAAGCCTAATAAAATGCGGTGATGATTACGATGCGTTAATATCTTTTGGTCTTTTATTTTTGTACGTACCAGAGGCAATCTCAGCCAATGTAATACCGCCTGGAAATCCACTTGCAAAGCGGATGCTCTGGTCCATCATCATAGGCTTGGCTATCCAACTGCTCATAATTACTGCAATCCCCGGTGCTGTTATTCTATTCATTCTTGATAATTCACTCAAAGCCGGGGTTCCTGATGATTGGCGTCTTTTGATGGTTAATATGCTACTCTACACAAGTTTCAGCTTTTTAATTCTGACGGCCTTTAAGAAATCTGTGGACTAGCAACTGGGATTAAGAAAGGCTACGGACTACCGATGAACGGCGGATGGGGACGTTAGACGACACAGCCGATGATGATGTTGGCTAATCATATTTTTTGGAGGTTACGATGGTTTCCCTTACTCGTCCGATTTTTTTTGCCCTCATATTAGCTATCTTTTTCAGCGCCTCGACACCGGCACAACGCCGCCTCAAAGTTTATATCTCTGCGGATATGGAAGGCATCGCCGGTGTTGTAACTGCAGACCAACTGCTACCTGCTGGATTTGAGTACAACCGCTTCCGCGAATTCATGACCACTGAAGTACTGGCGGCGGTTAGCGCGGCCAAAGAGGCCGGCGCCACAGAGATCGTCGTCAGCGATTCGCATGGCAATGGGGAAAACTTACTCATTGAACGATTCCCGATGGATGTGACGATCATCCGCTCCTGGCCACGACCCTTAATGATGATGGAAGGGATTGATCGCACCTTTAACGCGGCAATTTTTATAGGCTATCATTCGGCTACAACGAATACGGAAGGCGTGCGCGCTCACACCATATCGAGCGCCAATTTGACGGCCGTTACCTTGAATGACCAACCGATGTCAGAGGCCGGCATTAATGCGGCTATCGCCGGACACTTCGGGGTGCCGGTCGTCATGGTTTCAGGAGATGATGCGGTTGTTAAAGAGACGCAAGGGTTGCTTGGGCCGCTAGAGGGAGCGGTCGTAAAACGCGCCATCAGTTTTCACTCGGCCGCGACCTTGACCCCGGATGCGGCGCAAGGACTGATTCGGCAAAAGGTCAAAGCGGCGCTCGCCCGACTACAGGATTTCAAGCCTTATATTTTAAAAACGCCAATCAAACTGGGGGTTACTTTTAAGAATTATCGGCCGGCCGAGTTACTTGCTTACCTGCCCATTGTTCAGAGAACAGCAGCGCATAGTATTCAGTTTACTGGTGAGAGCATGGTTGAAGTCTCAAAATTTTTAGAATTCATTACCAACTATGAAGCCAATCTCGCGCCTTAATCAGGTGAAACGGTGCGGCGCGGGAGAAGCGAGAATCAGATGAGAGGAGAAAGATTATGGCAATCTTGATGGATGATCAGCAGGTGGCTCAGCGAATCTTAGACCACATTGAACACGGTACGACCGATCTTGGCCAGGATATCTGGCATGAGCCGCTGGATAATTACCGCTCACCAGAGCGTCTGGCGGCGGAAGTCGAATGCGCTTTACGGAGATTGCCGACCCCCTTCTGTCCTTCCGCCGCCTTACCGGATGTGGGTTCTTATGTAGCGCGGGAGGCAGCAGGCACGCCGCTGCTGGCGGTTCGCACACCTGATGGCACGGTGCGGGCGTTCCGCAATGCCTGTCGCCATCGAGGGGTACAACTGGCGACGGGTGCGGGTTGCGCCAAGGCTTTCACCTGTCCTTATCATGGCTGGAGCTACGCTCTCAACGGTCGGCTGCTTGGCGTTCCGCACGAGCATGGCTTTCCAGGTCTCGACAAAACGCTTCACGGCCTTGTGCCAGTGAACGTAGAAGAGCGCTGCGGCCTGGTGTTCATCACTCAGGATGAACCCGGCCTCACCGACCGGTCATTGGATGAATTGCCGGAACTGATCGCGCCGCATCAGCAACTCTTCGCCACCAGAGAGAATGAGATCGCGGCAAATTGGAAGATCATGCTTGAGGGCTTTCTGGAAGGCTATCATATCCGCCCGACCCACCGGGAATCGTTCTACCCTTACGGATTTGACAACCTCAATATCATCGAACTCTTTGGTCGCAACAGTCGCGTAACCTTTCCCTTCCGGCGCATCGCGAAACTGAAAGATGTGCCGCGGGAAGACTGGCGCGTCGAAGGGCTGCTGACTTACGTTTACCACTTATTCCCGAATGTCCTGATCACCATATTGTCCCATCATACGAATGTGATTATCCTTGAAGCCGTCGCTTTGGACAGAACCAAGGTCATCACCTACACGCTAACCAACCGTGGGAGCAGCGATCTGGAGTTGCGGGAGACCGTAGAGCGCGATGCCCGCTTTGTGGATCAAACCGGCGCCGCTGAGGATCGCGCGGTTATCTGCGCCATCCAACGCGGTCTGGCGAGCGGCGCCAACAGCGTCTTTACTTACGGACTCTTTGAGAGCGCTATCGTTCACTTCCATCGCTCTCTTGATGCGGTGCTTGAACAGGTCGCCAGTGCGACGAGTGAAGATAGAGTAACACCCGGGCCTTTAGACAGGACCGTCAGCGCCTGACCTCAGCAGCAATAAGGTTCCTTTCTTCCGGGTTATGGCTGATGAGTAGCCCAACAACCTGATGGAGCAAACGAGCAGCTAGAGCTTGAATCAGTTATTCTTCAAACCAAAACGGGGAAAACCATAGATGTTGATTCGATATTTACAGCATGTTCCCTTTGAAGGCCTTGGTTGCATTGAAGGATGGGCACAAATAAATCGCCATTCAACCAGGGCAATCAAAGTTTATGCGGGTGAGCCTTTTCCTCCGGTTGAAGAATTTGATTGCTTGATTGCGCTTGGCGGTCCGATGAATGTTTACCAAGATACGGCCTTTCCATTTTTGAAACCTGAAAAGCGGTTTATTGAAAGCGCCATACAGGCCGACAAAATCGTTCTTGGCATTTGTCTTGGCTCACAGTTAATCGCTGATGTATTGGGCGCGAAGATTGTCAGCAATGAACACCAAGAGATTGGCTGGTTTCCGGTTGAGCAAACCTCAGAAGCAGCGGCTACAAAAATCTTTTCCGCCTTGCCGGGCACCTTCACGACTTTTCATTGGCACGGCGATAGGTTTGAGATTCCGGCGGGCGCCAGACGTGTTGCTAGAAGTGCGGCGTGCCCGAATCAGGCTTTTGTTTATGGCGATCGGGTTTGCGGCGTACAGTTCCACCCCGAAGTTACAAAAAAAGAGCTGCGTTTGATGCTGCAGTACGAAAGCGCTGATTTGAAAGCCGGCGCGTTCATTCAAACTGCGGCCGAGATGCTTGAAGAAGAGCAACGCTTTGCTGAAAATACCCTGCTCTTAAATTATTTGCTGTCCGGATTGCTGGGAAGCGAGGTACACGAGTTATGAGAATCAGGCTACACAAAAAGCTATTGGATCGGTCACGAAGAAATTTTATTAGAAACAGTTTTGGCGGACTGCTTTTGAGTGGAATATATTTAGGCGACGCTTTTCAAGCTAAAGCCCGGCACGACATTGACCATCCAGCGGTTCACGGAATGGCTTTGATTGGCGAGCCGGCTTTGTTTCTTTCTCACTTGCCGTTGTTCAGTTCGCCTGAGCGACCGTCGCCGCATAATTATCAGGTTCTACTCGAAGCCGCTTTTGCAAATGCCAAGCATCAAACGTTGTACTTGGCTGATCGCAAAAAATCGAAAGCTGCCCTCTACACTGTAGAACCCGAAGAATTTGTCCTGACTGATTTAATGACGACCGATACAAAGCGCGCTCGCCTCTCGTCTTTCAAAGCAACAATTTATCGAGGTCACTTTGAACGCGGCGGCAAACCTATACTCAAGGACGCCAGACTGACGATTAAAAAGGTAATCCATTTTCAGGCTTTTGATTTATCTCAGACCCGCCCGGCACAAATGGAGTATATCCTTTTCGGCAAAGTCGGAGAGCTCTTTCTGGCGCACAAGATTGTGAAACCGCCGGATTTTGATCATCTTGTTTCGGTAAAAGTCAGCGGCGTGAAATTAACTGACGAGATTTTGCAAAAAGGGCTTCGGGTGCGTATGCCGACTCTCACAAATGCTATTGCTTCACACTTGCAAGAAAAGCAAAGCGTTGATTGTGAGATTGAATTTTTACCTGACCTTAAGCCAAATCAATCACCGGCTCGTGTAACCGTATTGAAAGATTTTTATTTTGAGACCGGCGATTTGGCTTCATAGATGTTCAATTTCTTTAACTTTGATCTCGATAGCGCGAATATAAAATATTCGAAGTGAAATTCCACTGAGTGCCTTTGGCACTCAAGCTGTCCACCTATCTGTCCATCAAATAATTAAAGGCACCCAAGGGTGCCTTTAATTATTTGATTTTCATGGAGCCAGCGAAGGGATTTGAACCCTTGCCCCCCGGTTTACGAAGGCAAAACAACTCCTGCGAACAATCTGAAACATCGAGAGTCAATTTTCTTAGGATTTTCTTAAAAATTTGCCTCCACGAGTTTCCCCTTGTTCGCCGATGTTTCATCGCACCTATAGATGAACCTGTAGATGGAATCACAAAAATTGTGGCCTATCATTTGTTCTTCGACGGGCAAAAAGAGTTGCGTTTGAAGCGATATGTCGAACGAGACGGGAAATTTTATGCGCGAGTAGTCTACATCGATAGCTCCGGCAATGAGCGTCAGATCTGGCGACGGGCGAACAGTAAGAGCGAAGCGAGAGAACTGGCTAAGGAGCTAGAGCAACAACTCAAAGTTGGCACCGAGTCTTTCGAGCAAAAGGGAACGTTGGGCGAAGACCTCGACCGCTGGCTCGAGTCCTTTAAGCACAAGATCAGCGGCCGCGTACCTCCCAGGACGCTTTGAACCTGTTAAGGCTGCACGTCCGCCCGATCTGTTCTAATTTTTTTTCATCAACTCCTTAACTGCTGCCTCGATCTGCTGGTCGTGGCCTGACCGCATGACGGCGGGCTCGTTCATGACGCGGATGTCCGGCTCGGTCTGGACGTTCTCGGCGCATTTTCCGTCCATCGTTCGCCAGCAGCCCATCGGGATACCGAACCGCAGCGTCGGATCAATCTGATTTTCCCACCAGACGAATGTGCCCGTGCCCGGAACCGGCATGCCGACAAGGAGACCGAGGTTCTTCGCCTTGTAGGCGAGCGGGAAAAGGTGCGCGTCCGAGTAGTTGCTCTCGCCCATCAGCACGATCGACGGTTTGACCCACTTGTCGAAAGGCTCGCTGCCAACATACTGTCCGTGCGGTATGACGTCGAAATACTTCTTGCCGCTCAGGAAATCCGACAACTGCTCATGGATGCCGCCGCCGCCGTTGAATCGCGTATCGATGATGATCGCGTCCTTGCTGATGTTCAGACCGAAAGCCTCGTCAAAGACCGTACGCATACTTGGATCGTTCATCGCGCGAACATGAATGTAGCCGATCCTGCCACTCGACAACTTGTCGACCTCGGCCCGCCGCTGGCGGACCCACCGCTTATAAAGCAGCTCACCCTCGTCGCCGCGCGTGGTCGGCTTCACGGTTTCGTCCCAGCGTTTGTTGTTGACCGGATCAAAAACGGAAAGCAGCGTGTACTTGCCGGCCTTGCGATTTAGCAGCTTGTAAACCTCCATCGATGCGTCGATCGTCGTGCCGTCGATCGCTTCGATAATGTTGCCGGCCTTGATTGACGAAGCGGCGAGATCCACGGGTCCCCCTTGGATGACTTCAGCGATCTTCACGCCGCCGCCGCTGTAGTCGTAGTCGTAAAGCAGGCCGAGCGAGGCCGTTTGATCGCCGTTAGGGAACTGCGGGTTGTAGTAACAGCCTGTGTGCGAGACGTTCATCTCGCCGAGCATCTCGCTCAGCATCTCGGCGAAATCGTAATTGTTGTTGATGTACGGCAGGAAACGCTTGTACGCCGTATAGTAAAAATCCCAGTCGACCTTTTGCAGGTCAGGGAAGATAAGTTTCTGTTTGAATTGGCGCCAGCTATGGTCGAAGATATAGGCCTTCTCGGCCGAGTAGTTGAGCACCATCTCGGTCGAGACGGCAATCGGTTCGGCCTTGCCGCTTTCGACGTCGATCTTCATGGCTCGCCCCTCGGCAAGTACAAAGAGGAATTTGCCGTCCGGCGAAAGCTCCATCGAGGTTCGGTTAGCGCCAAGTTTGGCAAAGAGCTTGGTGTCGCGCGTCCGCAGTTCCGTGACCCATAGATCGTTGCCTTTCTCGAAATTCGTGAGGTAAAAGAGCTTTTCACCGTCTTTCGAGAGGACCCAGTCAGACGCGCTCGAGGTGTGGACGGTCAGCCGAGTTTTGCGGTCGGTAAGTCCGTCCCAGTCGATGGCGATCTTTTTATCATCAGGTTTTGGCGAAGCAGCGGGAGACTGACCGCTCGCCTTGGCCTTTTCCTCGGCGTCCTTTTTGTCTTTATCCTCTTGCTCTTTCAGAAGGGCGAACTCCTCTTTTGAGAGGCGCTGGCGGTCGTAGAAGGCCTTGGTGAAGTACATCCCATAGACGTCGCCCTGCTGCGCGTCACCGGCCTGGTTTCTGGCGCCTTCGCGGTCGGACCCCCAGATCATCATCCTCCCATCCATTGTCCACTTGGGGGTGAAG
>JBIOWC010000335.1:0-2030 GCA_044868105.1 Blastocatellia bacterium | reverse complement strand
AAAAAGACCTTTTGCAGCATTGCCGCAAAAGGTCTCGATCCGTAAGGCTTTTTAAGTTTGCCTTCGCTGATGAGCCGGATTGCCTTGGGCATTATGGCAACCGTCTTGACGACTCGATCAGACTTGGAGTGATCTACTCCCCTATTCGATTGTGAAATTCAACTATAGAAATTCGCGTCTGTGCCTGTCAATGACTTTATGGTTACGAAGAGGTGAAAACTTGATTGCGAAATTCTTGCGAGGCGCGAACCCTTACTCGGGAAAAGTCTCGGGCAGCTTTTCTTCATTGTTGCGCTGACGGTTGCGCCATTTCTCAATGCGCGTCGCGAAGGGATGAATAACCGGATGGTCTTTTCCAAGCAGCGAGGCGCCGGCCATAAAAAAAGGGATGGATGGCAAGACCGGGATAATCGCGCCGACGACGCCAAGAAATAAAAAACCATACCCGCTTATCTTTTTCAGTTTTTCTGGCATAAAAGCTGTTCCTTTGTTCGAGACACTATACGCTCGCTTTCCGGAAATGTTCTAGCCTTTCTTTTTATTCCGGCCTGGCATCGCTGATCGAGTCGCCAATACTTAATCGCGAACCGTTGAGAAAATCCCGCGCCGCAATCCGTCGTTTGCCTTCAATCTGCACTTCTTCGATGTGCAGGAAGGTGTGGTTTGCGCAAGCCACCGCGAAGCCGGTTTTGTCAGTCGCCACGATGGTTGCCGCTGGCCCGCTCAGGTTCATCATGGACGCATTTTCGTCAATCGCTCGGGCTTGCCAAATCAACAGTCGCGCGCCGCGAAAGAGCGTATAAGTTGCGGGCCAGGGTTGAAAGGCGCGCACGCGATTGGCCAGTTCCGGTGCCGTCAGCTGCCAATTCATCAATCCATCTTCGCGTTTTAAGATGGGCGCATAGGTCGCTTCCTCGTCCGCTTGTGGTTCGGCAGCGAGGGTGCCGTTGGCGATGCGCGGCAAGGTTTCAGATAAAAGTTCCGCGCCGATTTCGGCAAGCCGCCGGGTGAGTTCACTCGCCGTCTCTGCCTCACCAATGGGGGTTGCGCGTTGAGCGAACATGGCGCCGGTATCTAGCCCGACATCCATTTGCATAATCGTCACGCCGGTTTGACGCTCGCCGTGCGCGATGGCCCAGTTGATCGGCGCGGCGCCTCGGTATTTAGGCAAAAGCGAAGCGTGAACATTGATGCACCCCAGTCGCGGAACCCGCAACATCCACTCCGGTAAAATTTTTCCATAAGCCGCAACCACACAAACATCCGGCGTCAAGGTTTCAAAAACCGCGCGCACCTCTTCGTTGGTTTTAATCTTCGCCGGTTGATAAACGGCGATGCCGTGTTCCAGCGCAAAAATTTTAACCGGCGGCGCGTGCACCTGTTTACCGCGTCCCGCAGGCTTATCCGGCTGCGTGAAGACGGCTTGAACTTCATACCCATCACGGACGAGTCGCGCTAAACCTGGCAGCGCAAATTCCGGCGTTCCCATAAAAATCAATCGCATAGCTTCATTGATAAACATATCATCCGAGTTTTTCAATCTCGATTTAAGTCGCAGACCATAACACAGAAGAAGGGGAGATGGGGAGAAGGGGAGAAAAGGAGACTTGGTTTGAAACGGTTCCTTCATATCGAAATCCCTCAAATTCAAATCAAAATATTTCTGTAATCATTAGAATGCGAGTCAGCAGTATTTTCATCACCCCGTCTCCCCGTCTCCCCTTCTTTTTCCTCTGGCACTCATCTTGCCTCTCTATCTTTCTAGTTGGATAGGAGCGATTTAGCGTTATGGCTGCAAATAAAACAGCGGCAGAGCAAAAGATTTTTTTCTTTCCCCGGGTCTCGGCAAAACCCAGCAGGCGACAGTGTAGAAAAGTGGATAGGTTATGGAAGTTGCCTATCCGGGCGGAGGTAACCAGGGGGTGATTGCGGTAAAAAATAGCCCGTAACCAAAAATGTGATATTCGGCAAACAGAGGTTCAGATAGGGAAATGAAAATGAGAGTTCAAGAACAGCTTTTATCAAGATTT
>JBIOWC010000334.1:0-4425 GCA_044868105.1 Blastocatellia bacterium | reverse complement strand
ATAGACATCACCCGACCAGAGAAAGGCGGCGTAACGCTGCATCCCTGCGTGACCGTTGCGGTGCAACGCAAAGGGGCGCTCATTCGGACGCAAGGCTTGCGAGCCTTCCCAGTACATGCGGTGGCGCGCCAGACGTGACGGCGCGTCGAGGCCGTCACCCTGATCCGGCCACCACCCGTCAACGCCTGCGTCATAGAGCGGTTTGTGATGCGGCCAGTAACAACTCACCTGCCGATCGTCAGGCCACTTGCCGTCAGGGGTGCGCCCGCTCGGCAGCGGCGCAGCTGTACAGGGATCATTGACGCTGCCGGTTAGTTTTCGCCCTTCGATAACCGTGTGCAGAACAACCTTGAAGTTCCGTGCGTGTAGCTCATTAATCATCTTCTTTGGGTCGGGAAAGTTTTTCGGATGCCAGGTGAACTCTCCGTTATGAGTGTTCCAACCCGAGGGCGTGAAATCGGTGCCGAGATAGATCAACGCATCACAGGGCAGCTTCTTTTCGCGCATGGTGCGCGCCACCCATAAGACTTCGTCCGGCCCGGCCAGCGTGCGGTGCGATTGCATATAACCGAGCGACCACAGCGGCGGCATCTCCGGGCGTCCGGTCAACCGCGCATATTCGGCCATCACTTGCGCCGGTTCGCGGGCCCCGACGATGAAAACGTCCAGCGGCAAAGCGCCGGCCGAACTGCCTGCCAAAGCTCCGGCCACACTGCTTTCTGGCGTGTCTACACCCCGTGGCGTCAGACGACCTTGCTCGCCGGTCAAATCAAAGGCTCCCAGCGGATGATGGATTAACATCGCCCAACCACCTGTGCCGATCAACCATTGAATCGGCGTACGCCCGCCATGTGTGCGCAGACGATAGCCGCCCTGACCGTTGCGATTGCTGTAGGTTTCGCCGCGCCGGTCAAACTGCGGCCCGCCCTGACCGAAGGCGAGCACAGGTTTATCGCCCAGCAAGAAACGCAACTCGCCGGTCTGTTCGTCCGGTCGGAGCTCTTGCACCAATCGTCCATCTTTAGCCTCGACGCGAATGACAAGTGGTTGCAAAGAGAGCTTGACCACCAGGTCGCCGCACCGCAGGCTTTGCGCACGGGCGAGCGTCGTGAGGCGCGCGCAAGGCTTCCCCCACGTCTGCTGAACCAGCGAGCCGTCGTAGGGGATTGGTTGGGGTTTGCCGTTTTCAAGAGCCACGACGCTCAGGCGCACCGTGTGAGAACTCACAGAACTGAGGGTGATCTCGACAGGTTTTCCGGCCACACGAATCGCTTCACTTTGTGCCGGGACGACGCGAGCCCCGACTACAGCGCCCACTCCTGCCGCGCCGAACTGCTTCAGAACTTCCCTGCGAGAGACCGGTTTTGACATTCGCTATTCCTCCGGACGAATTGCTCACCAACTGATCTGTATCAAAGAGACTCCCTGTCGAGGCAGCGGAAAGCTGACCTCGACCTGCCCTTTCTCGTTCCACAACCACTCGGGCGAATGGAGCAGCTCAAGTTGGCCGGCCGCCTCAAGCCTGGCGTACTGCTCGGGCGAAGGGTTCTGCGGCGAGCCCATCTGTTTCCAAACCGTGTAGGCATTGCTGTGCGTGTTGTCTATGCGATAATGGCGCGCCAGAACGCGCTCAACAGACGACGGCACACCGGCAATAACCAGGCGCACGGGCGATGCGGGTGCGTCGGCTGTGTCATCATGGTAGTTCCATACCAGGGCTGCGAGTTCGCGATCCGCGCGCGTCGCCAGCGCCTGAATGTCTGCTTTGTCGCGAACCCCGTCCTTGAGAATCGCCTCCAGTTCGACGGCGCTGTTGCTTTCGACGCGGACCCGGTCGCCGCGCATCAGACCGAGCATGCGAAAGACATTGAGCACAGGCTTATCTACGCCGTTGGTCGCCAGCGTCCGAAAGCCGTCAAACCAAGGTTGGTCTTCGAACTCAAAGGCCCAGGTCACCGACCCCAATAAATTGACCCGGTGCAGGTCCGCCAGTTCATAGGTGCGCGCCAGTTGTGCGGCGGTGTAGCTGGAGTAGACCGTGCCGTTGCGGTAGGCGTTTTGCGGGTGCATTCGCGCCGAGCAGGCGGCGCAGCCTTCCGGGTCCGACTCGCCGATGATAATCGGGGTGGCGCGCAACTCCGGGAAAGACGCGACGATCTGAAAGCCATTCGCAATTGCTCTCAGTTGATTGCTGATGCCCATCTGCACCTGCCCGTCAACGACCCGCGGCGCACCCTTGGCGTGAAAGGCGATAAAGTCAATCGGCGACCCTCGCTTACCGGTGGCGTAGTTCTTTCCCCTCAGGCAATGTTCAAGAAAGTTGCGTAAAATCTGTTGCGTCCGCGCGCCCAGCGGGCCAGTCACATGGGGCCCGCCGAACCTGGCCGTCGGGAGCGCACGCTTGACCGCATCGGCGGTGTAGTCATAGAGCTTCTGGTATTCCTCAGGCGTCCCTTGCCAGTAGCCGATGTCAGGCTCATTCCAAAGCTCCCAGTACCAGGTCTCCACTTCAGCCCGCCCATACCGTTCGACCGTGTGACGCACCCACTGGTAGATCAACTCGGCCCACTTCGGGTAATCGCGCGGCGGATGCGCCCACCCTGTGAAGATCGTGCCGTATGACTTGTCGATTCCCCACTCGTGCTTGTAGGGCTGGGGTTTTACCGACAGCGCCTCGGGCATAAAGCCCACCTCGACGAGCGGCCTGGCTTTAACCTGCACATAGGTATCAAAAATCTTATCGACGATGGCCCAATCGTAGATGGGCTTACCCGCAGCGTCTTCGGTGTAGGCATTCGTCGAACCCCATTTTAGAGCCGGCGTCCCGTCGCCGGTCGTCAACAAGTTATGGGTGCGGAAATAGACCGGGACCGGGCTCATCTTGGCAAGCTCACCGATGAGCTTGCGCCCGTGCTGCATGTAAGTATAGTTCGGCTCGTCGTAGCCGAAATAGGCCCAGACCGGCTTAAATGGCCCCAATCTGGCGTTCGCATCGACGCGAAGGTTGACCGCCTGGGAGCTCACGGAAGTCGCAGGGCTCTCAACCGGCCGGCCGCTGATGCGAATAGCGCCTTCTTGCGCCAGAGTAGCTTGCGCACCGAGCAACACGCCGGCGCCAGCTGAAGTGAAACTTTTAAGAACTTCTCTTCGAGGAATTCGTCGCATGGTTTTCCTTAATAGGGCCCGCGAATATGTTGGGCCACCTCAGTTTTATAAAAGGCGCTGAGCTTCTCATGAAACTCTTCGCCCAAAGGCATCAGGTCGCTCGCCGTCACGTTGGCCGCCGCCTGAGCCGGATTCGTCGCGCCCGGAATGATCGTACTCACCGCCTCAAAATCGAGTATCCAGCGCAGCGCCATTTCCGCCATGGTCAGGTCCTCAGGGACCAGCGGTTTCAAGGCATCTGTCAGCTCAACCCCTTTCTCAAAAGGCAGTCCGGCGAAGGTCTCTCCGACATTGAATTGTTGTCCGTCGCGGTTATAGTGGCGATGATCTTGCGCGCTGAAGATTGTCTCGCGTGAGAACTTCCCGGAGAGCAGGCCGCTTGCGAGCGGCAAGCGCACCAGCAAGGCCACGCCTTTTGCTTTGGCCTTCTCGAACAACTCCGTGATTGGCTTCTGGCGGAAGATGTTGAAGATGATCTGCAAAGCGCAAAGCCCTTCCTGTTCCAGGCACATCAACGCTTCATCCACAGATTCGACGCTGGCGCCAAAATTCTTAATCTTGCCTTCCTGCTGCAAGACCCGCAGCCAGTCGAAGACTTCGCCGCGCTTCATAATTTCGGTTGGCAGGCAATGGAGTTGCTGCAAGTCGAGCGCTTCTACGCCAAGCCGGCCAAGCGACGCTTCGGTATGTAGACGGAAACTCTCCAGGCTGAAATTCTCAGGCCAGCCCGGTTGCGGAAACCTGCCCAGTTTGGTGGCGATGAAGACCTCGCCGGGATAGCTTTTGAGAAACTTGCCAATGATGGTTTCGCTGCGACCGAGGCCATAGACATCAGCCGTATCAAAAATATTGACGCCGCTATCGAAAGCCGCCTGCAAAGTCGCCAGCGCCGTCTCCTCACACACCTCTCCCCAATCGGCGCTACCAAGCTGCCAGGTGCCCAGCCCGATTTCTGAAACCTTGACGCCACTTGGGCCAAATTCTCTTTGCTTCATTGGTCTGTCCATCCTTTAAATTGATCTTGGCTGAAGCAGCTATAAGAATTAATCGCTGCATCGCAAAAATGTTTAGAGCGTATTTTGGAATTCAAAAATGCGCCGGAACCGCACGAAGAAGGTAGCCAGACGTGCAACGTCTGGGAGCAAGCACAGAGATTCGCGCATTGAAGATGCGGCAGAATCTTTTGCCGCGTCTTCAAGGCGGGAAATTGCGGCTTTTTCGATCCAGAGGTTTCACCTCTGGCTACCCTCTCGACGCCGC
>JBIOWC010000333.1:0-10029 GCA_044868105.1 Blastocatellia bacterium | reverse complement strand
TTAAAATCGCCGCTTCAAGCAGCAATGCCAGGTTTGCCGGACAAGGCACGACCAAAGATGTTTCCGGATACGGCGTGCAACGCGAACTCTTAGCCATGCTTGAAGGCAAGGAACTCATGATTCCGATGGACTATGGGTTTTCAGAATTCGGGCAACGCGCCAAAATTTCGACCCGCAATATTCCCTTCATTGCCTGCGGCGCATTTTCAGGATTTGATGAATTACAAAAACAACGTGGCGGCATTGGCTTCAACAGCAAAGAAGAACTGCACAGTGAATTGACCATTGAAGAAGTCGGCATCTTTCAAAAGTTTGGCTTCTTGCCGGAACTCATTGGCCGGTTTGCGCGCATCATTACCTTTCCGGCGCTATCTGAAGAAACCTTGAAACACATCCTCTCCGACAATATTATTCCGCAATTTCAAAACGAATTTGCCGGGGAAGGTCTGCGATTAACCATCAGTGAAGAGGCTTTGAATTATCTGGTTAAACGCAGTCATAAACGCGCAACCGGGGCGCGAGGGTTGCACACCGAACTCGTCAAAGCTATTGAACAAGCCGCTTATGAGACCTTTGGTCGCCAAACGAATTCCGAGATAACAATCACTTGCTCAAACCAGGGGTTAGAGAGCAATATTCATCCTTCAAGGTAAAACAGTGGAAAGGATTTGCCGCTTACCATTTGGCGGCAATCGCCAAACCAACACTCCAGCCAATCTATATTTTTCGTAGCCTGGGCTTTGCGCTGCTTAGCAAATTCGGCCGCTGCCTGGCGCTACACTTTCGGAGGCACCCTATGAAAAAGTTTGCATTTACCCTTTCATTTATTTTTCTCTTCGCCCTCATCGCCCTGGGCGGCGAGAAAAAGATGACCATTGAAGAGAGTCTGGCCATTAAAAATATCGGCGCGGCGCAATTTTCGCCCGACGGAAAATGGATTGCCTACACCATCTCTGAATGGGATAAAGAAAACAATCGCCGCGTGTCACACATTTATCTGGTTTCATCTAATGGTGGACGCTCAATCAAACTGACCAACGGTGAAAAGGGCGAAGGCGCAGCCCAGTGGTCACCCGATGGCACGCGCATCGCTTTTTCGGCCGACCGCGACAAAGGCAATCAAATCTGGCTTATCAATGTAATGGGAGGCGAAGCCGAAAAGCTCACCTCTGAAGAGAACGGGGTATCGGGATTTCGTTGGTCGCCCGATGGCAAACGCATCTCCTTCATCACTCGCGACACCCCGAAAGACAAGGCTGAACGTGAAAAAAAGAAGAAGGATAAATTTGACACCATTGTTGTCGAAAAAGAATTTATCTATTCACATCTCTGGACAATCAATGTTGAGACCAAAGAAAAGAAGCGGATAACCGAAGGCGCTTACGGCATTGATTCGGCTACCTGGTCGCCTGATGGGAAATGGTTTGCCTTTGTTCGTTCAAAAAATGGCGCGCCGGAAAGCCCTTACTCTGAACTCAGCCCTGATCGCAACTCCGATATTTACCTGGTTTCTAGCAATGGTGGCGAATCGCGACAGCTCACGAAGAATCCCGGACCGGACAGCAATCCGCAATTTTCTCCCGATGGAAAATGGCTTGCTTACAGCGCCAACCCGGACGCGAATTCCTGGGCCGCTAAATCCGACATTTGGGTTATCAGCACGGAGGGCGGCGAACCCCGCAACCTGACCAAAGATTTTCTGGAATCGGCGGGCTTTGGTATGAATTGGTCGCCCGATGGTAAAGCCCTCTATTTCTCAAGCGGCGTGGGAATGTACTCGCATATTTATAGCGTTCCGGCGATGGGCGGCGCCGTTACCCAAATCAGCAAAGGCAATCGCAACTACGGACAATTCGATATTTCAAGCGATGGCAAAATGATTGTCTCTACGATTAATGACAATCGCACTCCCGAGGACCTCTATACCCTTTCAATCAATGGTGAGCAACCGAAACAGCTTACCGATACCAACCCACAACTGAAAAACTTTCCGCTTCCAACTACCGAAGTAATTAAATGGAAAGGACCCGACAATTTCGATGTTGAAGGTGTGCTCGTTAAACCCATCGGTTACGAAGCCGGAAAACGCTATCCCTTAATTCTGCAAATACACGGCGGACCGTATGGCCGGTTCAGCGATTCTTATAACAGTCGCGCGCAAATTTTTGCGGCCAACGGCTATGCAGTCTTGATGCCGAATCCGCGCGGCTCGACCGGCTACGGATTAAAATTCACCCAAGCCAACCTGGGCGATTGGGGCGGTAAAGATTTTCAAGACATTATGGCGGGCGTTGATGAAGTGATTAAACGGGGCATTGCCGACGCCGATAAATGTGTGGTGATGGGCGGCAGCTATGGCGGGTTTATGACCTTTTGGACAATCACCCAAACCAATCGGTTCAAAGCGGCAATCGGGCATGCCGGCATCAGCGATTGGTACAGCTTCCATGGGCAGAGCGACATTCCGGGTTTGATGGAATATGGCTTCGTCGGCTTGCCCTGGTCCGCCACCGATAATTATCGCAAGTACTCGCCGATGACTTTTGTTGACAGAGTAAAAACTCCGATTATGATTACTCATGGTGAGCAGGATCGTCGCGTTGCCATTGCTCAGGCTGAAGAGTATTACAGAGCTTTGCAACGGCGCGGAGTTGACGTGGTCTTCCTGCGTTACCCGCGAGAAGGTCACGGCATCGCTGAACCGAATCATCAGATTGACCTTGTCACTCGTCAACTCGAATGGTTCGATTCGCATTTAGGCATTAAGCGCGAGAAGTCAACGGAAGAGAAGCCGGTAACGGCTTCTGAGTTGAAAAAATAAGTGAGTTGATTTATCAGGGATGAAAAAATCTCATACACTGAAACTCATCATTGTTTTCTCATTTGTCTTCGCATTCCCTTGGATTGCGAAGGCAAATGAGAGCGGGGCCACAAATGGGTTCGCGTTCAAATTACCTCTGGGGATTTCCCAAGACACCTGGTCTTATTACATTCCCAGAGATAATCCCTTGACCGTCGAGAAAGTGGCGTTGGGCAAAGCGCTTTTTTTTGATAAGCGGCTCTCGGCTGATGGGTCGGTCAGTTGCGCAACCTGTCACGACCCGCAACTCGCTTTTACGGACGGCAAACGCGTCTCCGTAGGGATTAACGGCCGGCACGGTACACGCAATGCCCCGACGATTATAAATGCGATGTTTAATTCAGGTCAGTTCTGGGATGGTCGCGCCGTTTCGCTTGAAGCACAAGCTGTCATGCCGCTGACGAACCGTGATGAAATGGGCAATGCTTCGTTTGCCGATGTGGTGGCGCGTTTACGGAAGATTTCTGAATATAACCAGCAATTTCGCGCCGCTTTTCATGCTGAAATAACCATCGAATCGGTTGCCAAAGCCATTGCCAGTTACGAGCGAACCCTGGTGAGCGCCGATTCGCCCTTCGACCGGTTTCAGGCCGGCGATTTCAGCGCCATGAGCGAATCGGCAAAACGCGGATTACTGCTTTTCCGTACTCAGGCGCGCTGCAATGTCTGTCATCGAATCAGCGATTCATATCCGTTTTTAAGCGACCAGAATTTTCGTAACACGGGGGTTGCCGCAAACCATCAAGCATTCGATAAGCTGATTCAACGGGCAATGCAGGCCGTTGAAACCTCCACTTCACTATCTTCGATTCAAGGGCTGACTTCTTTCGAAGGGGGTTCGGAACTTGGCCGATTTGTGGCTACCGGCAATGTGCTCGACATCGGCACCTTCCGCACGCCATCGCTGCGCAATATCGAACTGACGGCGCCTTATTTTCATGATGGCAGCGCCGCGACTCTTGAAGCGGTTGTGCGATATTACGAAAAAGGCGGCAATGACAACTCCCTCCGTGATTGGGAATTGCAAGCTTTGAGTTTGACGGAAACCGATGTGCGAGATTTAATAGAATTTTTAAAAGCATTGACAAGTGATGAAGCAAAGGCTTCTCTATCAGCATCAAAATAAAAATCATTGAGGTTAAAGGGAGATGGAATTACTTAAAACGCATAAATGGTTATTCGGGTGGAGCGCCTTCTTAATCATTCTGGCACTGGTCGCAAAAAATATTCCAATGAGTAAAAGTGTTTCGCAACTGGTCGGGGTGATTGAATTGTTGTTGGCCATTGCGACGGGTATCGCATTTGGCTGGATGGCTTCAAAGCGTAATGAATAACCGTTGAAAATCTTCAAGCTTATCCTTCGATGATGTAATCCACATCTCCGTCTGTGTCAAAGTAGGCTTTGTAAATCTCTTGTGCGAAATCCAGTTTTTCTTTTTCGACAAAAACCCGCAATTCCCCACCGAAGGCCAGTTGAGGCAATACCGAAATGGCGTTTGCGCCTTGAACCCAGGCCCATACGCCGTGCTGTTCCAACTTTTGTATAACTAACATCGCGATGGGATACAATTTTGGGCGACAGAGTTCAACAAATTCCAGTTGGTTGAAGGATGGTACCGGCCGGTCTATTTCTGTTAAATCCGTAACGTTTTCAGGAATCAGATTGCAACCACATCCGGGACATGCCGAAAGCTGTATCTGAAATTCTCCGGCGCATATGGGGCACAACATCAACATATTTTTATTCTACAACTAAGTTTTATTGACGACGTGAAGAGCCGTAATCAATTAAATCATTCACGCTGTTGCTGGTTTCGCGCGATAATTTTAAAAGCTCATCAAGGGCTTGCCTCTGCGATTCATTCAACGGTCCCAGGGTTCCGCTCTTTAGCAATTCAGTTTTTTTCATAATAGTTTGGACGGAACGGGAAATATCCTTGCCCGAATTGACAATGAATTCATTCTTCATCTGATTAATGGCAAGCTGTTGTTGAAAGGTTCGTTGCATATTGGTTTCTTTCTCTCTGAACTGTTCCCGCTCTTTGGTAAATTCCGCTTCCAGTCGCCTGATTTCATCGCCGACGTTTTTTCCGCTGGCCGCTAGTGAATTGAGCTTTTCGATTCGCGCCCGTGCTTGGAGTTCTGCGGATTTCACATCAGCCAGGCTTTTTTCGGTGCGCACTTTTTCTTCATTGAGTTCGGTAATCTGTTTACTGATATCGCTGGTGCTGACTTTCAGATGTCTGACATCACTTAGACTAACTAAAAATCCATTGATTGTCCCGTCTTGATTTCTCAGCGGCGCGACAGAAACATTCAGGGCAATCTTATCAGTCGTCCCCTTGGCGCCTGGGGTTTGAATATGGCGCTCCGAGGAGGGCTTCAAATAACCTTCAAATCGCGAATTCTCTTTACAGGCAATCACGCGATTCCAAAAATATTCATCCGTCATTGCCAGGGCATCAACCAGGGTTGCCGCATTTCCAACATCACTTTGAGTTACGCCAAACCAATTTTCGGCCTTTTGATTAAAGAAGGAAATCCGCCCATTTTGATCCAATCCAATGAGCGCCTCAGGCAGATTATTCAATACCGTCTGTACGCGATTATCTTTTGTGCCATTTTCCGAGGAAAGATTCGCCGGCGTTCCCTTAGCCTCAAGATGCGCCAAGGATAAAGCCAATTGTCGTCCGACACGCTCAGTAAATTCGATCTCTCCTGGAGTCCATTCCCGCGGCTGACCGCTTTGATGGAGCAGGATCAACAGGGTGGGTTGTCCATGTTGTTTGACCGGGAAGGCAAGTTCCGAACTAACCTCCAGAGCGCCAGCCATCTGTTCTCCCAACATGGATTGCTGAGGCGAATCCGCAATAAAAAACTGCTTGTCCTGCGTGGTGATATTGCGAATCCGTTGCATGGCGGCCGAACGAAATGTGTTTCCCAGGCTCGACCGCGCATTTGCATCTTTGTACTCATGGGCAATGGTTGCGACCTCTTTGGTCAAATCGAGAATCGCCACTCTTGAAACTCCCAGCGCGTGCCCTAAAACTTCGACCACCGCACTCATTAATTCGTCGGCGCTGCCTAACAATTGTAAGGCTTCTGACAAACCAAGGTAGGCATTTTCCGCTTGCAAGCTTCTCGTCGGATGCGTGTTTTTCTGCATGAATTTGGTCAGCGGTCTGGCAATCATCTCCAGTTTATTGAGGTCTTGTTCATCCCACCACTTGGGTTGCAGAGTGTGAACTTCCAAAACGCCAAGCGGCGTACCGTTCGCCATTAAGGGGATACCTAAATAAGACCCAACGCCGCTTTCACGCGCCTCTTGGGGAAACAGGCATCTGGGGTCGGATGGCGCATCCTCTAAAGCCAGAGGCATTCTGGTATCCAAAACCGTTCCGGCAAGTCCTTGTCCCAGGGGCTGGGGTAAAAACTCAGTGGTTTGTAAACCATATGCCGATTCCATCTTCAACACCTGCGAGGTCTTATCCAATCGCCAAAGGGCGGCGCTATTTGCGCCGCTGACTTTCGTTACCTCCTGCAAAATCGCCTGAAAATTGCTCTGCTCATCATTTGATTGCAATAACATCTCATAAAAGTTATTCAAAGTAGCCGCATTTGCTTGAGCAGGTGAGGCCGCATGCGGACTAGCAATTTCAAGCGCAACCGCAAGTTTTGTGGTCAACTGATTGATGGGTTCTTTTAATTTCGACAATAGCTCATTTGGCGGCGCGGGCAGCGGATTAGCAACCATCAATCCGCTCCACCCAAAAGGACCTCGCCAGGGTACAACGGTAATGGCTTCCCCTTCGCCGATGCCTATTTCGCCTAACAGGACATTGGTATTGGCGGTTTGCGCCCAGGTAAAATTCAAAGCGGTTGGCGCTGGAATTTGTGCCGGTAAAGAGGCCGCTTGCGACAGGTCGTTGGTTACTAAGCCTTGCTCTTCTTTCGGCAGCAAATTCAGGTATTGCCCATCCCCATCGCGCCCGGCATAAATTCTATACAACTGCAGGGAAAGATGATCCCGGAAAACTGTTGCCAACTGGGTGGCAATATTTTCCGGAGAGTCGCTGAAGGGAACCTGTGATGCAGCAGCGGCTAGTTGATTCTCTCGTTCCATTGCTGCCAGTTCCGCGCGAATGTGCCCTTCACCGCTTTGCCCCACGCGCCGGGAACGTAACAGCCAAAACAACAATGCGAGAACAACTAATATGGCAACCGCAGCGCCATATAAGAGAAATGGATTGCTCAATAAATCGCTCATATTGCCCCCCATGTTGTTTAGTAGCGGAGAAGCGTAAAGGTCTATCGAATCGCCTGACTAACGCATACCTTTATCGTTCTCCGAGTGAATTATTTTTTCAAATTGCCAAGTTTTTCAATCGAAATACTGGTAACCTTAACCGGGTCAATCGGACGATCTGAATTCGGAGCGATGGGCGCGCGCGCAATCGTATCAACCACGTTCATGCCTTCAATCACTTTGCCGAATACCGAATATTGTCCGTCCCACTCGGGTCTATTGGTCACGCAGATAAAGAACTGACTGGTCGCGCTGTTCACATTGTCCGAACGTCGCGCCATGGAAACCGCGCCGCGCAAATGTTTGACTGTTGCCGAAAATTCGGCGGGCACGGTCTTCTGATTCGGCTGCCCCATACCCCAGGTCGAAGGGTCCCCGCTAATGGTATTCGGGTCGCCGCCCTGAATGGCAACATAGGTTCCACCATCGCGGACCAGACGATGGAATTTTGTGCCGTTATAAAAGCCTTCGCGAGTCAGCTCCTTAAAATTAGCGACCGATTTTGGCGCCTCCTTCGGGTAAAACTCAATCACGATGCGTCCATAATTGGTTTCGATTACCGCCACCTCGTCATTTGCACCCGTATTCGTTCCGCAGGAACCTGTAAAAACCGCAACGATAGCCAATAAAATTGCGAGAGAAACAAATCTTACCTTTTTCAAATTTTCCTCAAATAATCGGTGAATTAAATTCGCCACAAATTACACGATTCTCTACGAATAGTCACGCAATTTAAGTTGACACTCGCAATCCGTGGCGCGCTTTTTGGCTGCAGAGATTAACTTTCGAGAACCTCTTTCAACACTTTATTGACAACCTGGGGATTTGCTTTGCCGTTGCTGGCTTTTAAGGTCTGTCCGACAAAAAATCCAAAGAGGCTGGTTTTTCCGCTGCGATATTGTTCGAGCTGTTTGGCATTTGCAGCAACCACTTGTTCAACTATGGCGCGAATTGCCCCGTCATCGGAAATTTGCGCGCCGCCCAATGCTTCAACAACCTCTTTCGCCGCTTTGCCGGTTTTATACATCTCCACCAGAACATCTTTGGCCATTTTGCCGCTGATGGTTCCGTCGTCAATCAATTGAATCATACCGGCAAGGGCTTCAGCTCTGATCGGGCTTTCGCTGATTTCGGTATTTGAGTTTTTCAGCTCACGAACCAGTTCATTGAGGAGCCAATTCGCAGCCGTTTTGGCATTCTGGCATTCGCGAACCACCGCCTCATAGTAATCCGCCATCATTCTGGTGTCGGTCAACATCGCCGCATCCTCAAATGATAAGCCGTAACTGTCCATGAACCGGCGACGGCGGGCTTCCGGCAATTCCGGCATCAACGCTTGTTGTTCTGCGATGTAAGGTTCGCTGACCGTCAGCGGCGGCAAATCCGGTTCCGGGAAATAGCGATAATCGTGCGCCTCTTCTTTCGAGCGCATGGCATAGGTCTTAGAATCCTTTTCGTTCCAAAGCCGCGTCTCCTGGACAATCGTGCCGCCTGATTCGATGACCGCAATCTGGCGGTCAATCTCGAAATCAATCGCTTTTTGCAGAAAACGGAAGGAGTTCAAATTCTTGAGTTCAACCTTGGTGCCGAGCTTATCTGCGCCTTTCAATCGCACTGAAACATTGGCATCGCAGCGTAAATTCCCTTCCTCCATGTTGCCGTCGCAGACCTCTACATATTGCAGCGTCCGTCGCAAAAACTGCACATAATCGTAGGCCTCCCAGGACGAGCGAAAATCGGGTTCGGAAACAATTTCGGCAAGCGGAGTGCCCGTGCGATTCAAATCCACATAGGATTTGGTTGCCGATTCCGGCATTCCTTCGTGAATGGATTTCCCGGCGTCTTCTTCGATATGCAGACGGGTAATGTGAAATTTTTTCAACGCCCAATGAACCGGCCTGCCGGCTGCATCGCGCGTCGCCGTCGGAATTTCAACCCAACCGTATTCTGAAAAGGGGCGGTCATATTGCGAGATTTGATACCCCTTTGGCAAATCGGGGTAGAAATAATTTTTGCGCGAAAAGATGGATTCACGGTTGATTTTGAGATTAAGCGCCAGCGCTGCGCGGGTCGCCATCTTCAAAGCTTGCCGGTTCATTACCGGTAGCGCGCCCGGCAATCCCAGACAGACCACACAGGTATTGGCATTCGGCTCATCGCCAAACCGTGTTGAACATCCGCAAAAGATTTTTGAATCGGTCTTGAGTTGCGCATGAATCTCAAGACCAATAACCGATTCATATTTCTCTCTCATAATTTTTCTTGAAGCCAAAGTATAGCATCAAGAATATTGAAGGGGGAAAGTACCGAACGAAAAGGCGGGCTGGGGCGAATGAATTCCCCTTATGAAACGGGTCACTAGATTTGTCTTTCAAAATACCGCATTCCATGCCTGTGGTACGGCATCATTCAAGTACCACTGCCAAAATTCTCTGCGCCTTGTCGGACTGGACTCCTTTTCCCAGTGAGAACCGCCCGCATAGGCCAGGCTTGCCCAATAGCTGACATCCCAGCTCTCCGCGTCAAGATTATCTTCAGTCAGGTTCTCTTCGATTTTCCCTGGGGTAAATTTTTCGTCATAGAGCGCTGTCGCCAAAATTTTTGTCGCCGCAAAACCTGCGTAGATGGCTGGGAAGGGTTTGCCTTCGCTCATTAAATCTTCAACTACACTCCAAAAATTATTCTGCTGATCCCAAGCCCAGCGGAATTCCATCTCACCGTTCAAATACTGTTCGGCGTAAATAATCAAGCGTTCGGGCGTTTCATCTTCAGGAAACTCGCGTTTCCAATAATTGAGTACCAGTTCTCCGCAACGGATTGCCAACTTGGTTCGCCGCCTCAGACCCACCCCCAGTTGCGCCCG
>JBIOWC010000332.1:0-5190 GCA_044868105.1 Blastocatellia bacterium | reverse complement strand
ATGACCGCCGAACGACTGGGCGCGGCGCTTAAAGGCGTGACCATTGAAAAAGGATTGTCGGGCGGCGCGCCCGGTTCGCAACCCGCCTACATCGCCGCCGGACACCTGCTCTGCGATTCGGTCGAAGCGTTCCAGGAAGCCTTCGCGCCGCACGCGCAGGAACTTATGGCCGACATTCCCAATTACACGAACGTCAGACCCATTGTGCAAATTAGCGAAATTATCGTGGCCCAATAACCGCAAGCCGATTTTGATCTGGTGTGCTTACTTTGGCGCTGATGCAGGGGTTAATTGTTGTCCGGCGTCGTCGCTCAGTTGGGGCGCCGGAATCTGTTTTGCCAGTTGATTGGGCGACGGGTGATTTACTTTCGATGGTCGCCCATCGTCAACCAGGCGACGATGGGCCTCTGGCCAGCTCGGCAGTTCGGCTGGTTCTTGAGTCCAGTGAACAACGGATGCTTCATCGCACCAGTCAAGCAACTTCGGCATGACGTAGGCGTGCGCCCCGGCGCTTCGATAACCGCGCATCGCTGCTTCGTCCGTCCACATGGTTAACGTCCAGAATATATTGCCCGCTTCACGCACCAGCCGCCCGCCAAGAAAACCGTTTGCTCGTTCCGCTTGACGCCCGGTTTTTAGGGTCTGCCAGATGAATTGCGGTAAGTAAAATATAGACCTGATGCGCAACCTGGTAACTGATATGAAGACCATTATCCGTTTACCTCATTGACCGAACTCGATAAGGACGCTTTAGTGCAAAGCGGGTGCCGACCGTCGCCTAAAATTAGGGATGCGTCATGGTTTCCGGCCGGACCAGTTCGTCAAACTCTTCGCCGCTCAAGAGTCCGAGTTTCAGGCAAGCGTCGCGCAAGCTGCTGCCATCCACATAAGCGGTGTGTGCCAGATGCGCCGCCTGGTCATAACCGATTCTCGGCGCCAGCGCCGTCACCAGCATCAACGAATTGTTGACGTAAGCTTCAATCCGCCCGCGGTCAAGTTCGATGCCCTTAATCATAAAGTCCACGAACCCGTGACAGGCATCGTGAATCAGCGTCACCGAATGCAGAAAATTGTAAATCATCACCGGTTTGAAAACATTCAATTCAAAGTTGCCTTGCGAGCCGGCAAAAGCGATGGCGGCGTGATTGCCGTGAACCTGCGCGGCAATCATCGTCATCGCTTCACACTGTGTGGGATTGACTTTACCGGGCATAATCGAAGACCCCGGTTCGTTTTCCGGTATCTTGAGTTCTCCGAGTCCGCATCGCGGTCCCGAGGCCAGCCAGCGAATGTCGTTCGCGATTTTCATCAGCGACGCGGCGAGCGTATGAATCGCGCCGTGCGCGAAGATCAATTCGTCATGCGCCGAGAGCGCCGCAAATTTGTTCGGGTGTGAACGAAACGGCAGCCCGGTTAGCTCGGAAATTTTTGCCGCCATGCGTTCAGCAAATTCCGGGTGGGCGTTGAGCCCTGTGCCGACCGCCGTGCCGCCAATCGCCAGGTCATACAATCCATCAAGCGTCTGTCGGAGCCGAGTGATGTCACGCGCTAACAGGTTTGCCCACCCCGACATCTCTTGCCCGACCGTGAGCGGCGTCGCGTCCTGCAGGTGGGTACGACCAATCTTGACGACATCAGCAAAGGCTTTCGCCTTTTCGTCAATGGCATCGTGAACCAATTGAATCGCGGGAATCAAATGATGATGGACGCGCTCGGCTGCGGCAATATGCATGGCTGTCGGGAAGGTATCATTCGATGACTGCGACATATTCACGTCGTCATTGGGATGAACGGGTTTTTTGGAACCGCGTAGGCCGCCGGCGATTTCAATGGCGCGATTGGCGATGACTTCATTTAAGTTCATGTTGGTCTGCGTGCCGCTGCCGGTTTGCCAGATGCGCAAAGGGAATTGGTCGCCGAAGTTTCCGGCGCTGATTTCATCAGCGGCTTGAATGATGAGGCGCGCTTTATCGGCTGGTAATTTGCCAAGGTCCTGGTTGACCATCGCTGCCGCTTTTTTCAAAATCGCAAAAGCGCGAATCAATTCCGCCGGCATCCGGTCGTGTCCGATGTTGAAATGCAGCAGTGAACGCGCCGTCTGCGCGCCCCAATAAACCTCAGCCGGTACTTCAATCGTGCCCATGCTATCGGATTCCAGGCGGGTCGAAATTTTTGCTTCCGTGTTGGTCATCGCTTCAAACCTCCGTGTAAGTTAAACCTGCTACCGCTTCTTAATAATCATTAGCCGCGGCTTTGCGGGCGCGTTTGGCGGCTTTGCGGGCTTTGCCGCCACCGCTGCCTCCGAGTTCGGAAAACTGGTCGCTGCCGAAGCTGCCCAGGCCGGCCAGCGTGAAGGTGAAGGTGAATGCGCTTTCGTTACGCAATCCCGCTTTGAAGGTGTTGTAGTTGAACTGCACGCCGCAACAATCGAAGGCATAGCCGAAATAACTGCGCGAATTTCTCAGGCGTCCGGTTGAGGTTTGCGTTTCGCTAATCAATTGATCTGTGAAATCGTAGCCGATGCGCGTACCCCAATAAAATCCTTTGCCCTCATCGCCGTATTGAATGGTCGTCATCAACTGGTTGCCGGGAAAGGTTCCCGGTTCAAAACTGTTGGCCTCGAGTTTGATACGCCGCGATAAATACCAGCTTGTGGCAAACGACAGTTTATCTTTGTCAAAGCCGCCTGAAAAAATCACGTTGCGAATGGCGCCGTCATCAGCGCCCACATCCATTCGCACATCCGTAAAAAGCGCCGAGAGCGGACGATAGCGCACTTGAATGTTGGCCGGTGAAAAGCTGCGCGCGCGGCCGCCGTACGTAAAACCTGAAAGCGTGTTGATGGGAAAAAATTGATTGCGGAAAAGCGGTTTCAAGGCGCCCCCGAAGGTTCGGTCAAAGAAATATTTTTGCGCGACTTTGACGGTTAAAAACTCATAAGCTTGCTCGGGCGCATCTTCGTTGGTTGCCGAATCGGCGAGCTGCTCGGCTTCGCTGAGCGGACTCGAATTGGTTGCCGAAGAATTGTCCGTTTCACCGCCCGGGTTCTGCGCGGAATTTTCTTTGCTGCTGCTTGCCGCTTTGGTTTGGTCGTTATCATGGCCTGCGCGGTTGTGGCGATTGGCTTGATTACCGGGGTTTGTGAGTTCCGCTTGTTGCCCGCTCTGGAGTTTTAATTTTTTCTCTTTCTCCTCACTTTGATTTTTAGATGTCTCATCAGTTGAGGGATTTTCGGAAGCCGGTTTGTCGCTTGGCGACGCGGGGGGCTTATCTTTTTTGCGCCGATTTTCGGGGCGTTCAATCTCCATTGGTGCAGGCGCGTCGGTTTGTTGCCGCCGCAATTTTTTCTCGCGTCGGGATTCGGGCGGGCGCGCTGTGGTGTAAAAACGATTAATCAGCGCGTATTCAAACTCGTTGGTGTTGGCGACGGCATCGCGTTCATCGAAACGAATAATTTGATTGAACTCATCGCCGACCCCTTTAATCATCCGATAAGTGAGAAGGGGTTCGATTAAATGTTTGAAGCGTTGTGAGCCGTCCGTATTGAAAAAGATTTTTTCAAAAGACGGCGGACGAATATCCAAATCAAATTCACCGTAACTTCTAAGTAAAGAGTTGGGAATAATCGGATCGAAGGCTTCGCGGTCATACAGCGTGATGCTGGGATTATAATCCGGCAATAAGGGATTGAGTCGCGGGTCGTCCGGGCTTGCGGCAAAACGTTCGGGATTAAATCCGGTGCGCAACGGGTCCAGGCTGCTGGTGTAAAAGGTTTCGCGAAACGCGAGTGTCGGCGTGATAGCAATTCCGGCAATCGTCGCCAGCGGCAGGGTGATTTTCGGCTGAAAATCGAATCGTTGCACGGCCGCCGGGGTGACCAGCACCACATTGTCATTGACACTGTTTTCGCGTTTGAGCGCGCCGATGTCGGCCTCGAAGGAAAAATAGATCGGAAGATTTTCTTTGATGCGGTGCGGGTACATGGTCAAATTGATTTCCGGCGCTTGACGAACCCGCACATCAAAATCGGTTCCGCCGAATGAGGCCTGGTTCGGTCTGAAGAGTCGCGTCGTTTCATTCGAGGCCAGGAAATTGAAACTGAAATTGCCGGTGTTGTTATTGGCGTAAAACGTTGACTCGCGGCGCGGGTCAATGACTTGCGTGATGTCGTCGGAAAAGGCCTGGCGAAATTGCAGCGAAGAGACCAGCGACACATTGCCGACGGCAATCCATCCGTACGGCAAATATTGGATGCCTTCGCCGGAAAAAGCCGTCCCGCCTTGATTTTCCCCGGGCGGCCCGAAGAGCCGGTCTTTAACCGTAAACGTGCCGAGCCGCATATACGACCGTTCATCGGTCTGGGCGCGAAACTCGGCGCCGAATCCTAAACCGCGCGAGGTATAAATATCATTGCGAAAGGTAATGTCTGCCGATTCGCCCAGCGTTTGATAGTATGCGCTTCTAATCGTGCGACCTTTTTGATTTGATGAGCCGGTCGTCGGCAGCAGAAAGCCGGATTTACGCCCGGTACGGGTGCTGGGAATCCAGGCATAAGGCAAATAAAAGACCGGAATATCTTTGACGCGAAAGACCGCTTTATTCAAAATCAAACGGTCGCCTTTTTTTAATTCGGCACGCTGCGATTTGAAAATCCATTTTGGAATGGCATCTTCGCAAGCCGTCACATCGGCGTTAATCAACTCATAGGTGTCGGGGCCGGTCTTGTTGACCTGTTCAGCCGTGAAATAAATATACTCGCCGGTTTGGGTGCGGTTACTAAACCCCGTGGTGTCCCAGAAAGTCCCGCGTTTGGAGGCCAGGTTTATCTCTGCCCGTTTTGCCGTGATGCGTTGGTCTTCGCCTTCATCAAAAATCACGTTGCCTTCGGCGACGGCCTCTTTGGTGGCGTCATTAAACACCAGGCGGTCGGCTTGCAAACGATAAATTCCGACCGTGGCATAGACATAGCCTTCATAGATGAAGTTATCCCCGTCCTTGCTCTGTTTATCGGCATTGATGGTGACCTCTTCGCCAGTTGGGGTTTTCGGCGCAGCGGGTTTTTCTTCCTCCGGCGGTTGGTCATCCGGTACGGCCTTCTCAGATTTGCTTTGCGGTTCTTTGCGCTGGCGCTTTTTCTCTTTCTTGTCGGCTTTTTCTTCCTGAGGCTGGGGTTTGATAAATAAGATGTAT
>JBIOWC010000331.1:0-22038 GCA_044868105.1 Blastocatellia bacterium | reverse complement strand
TCAATTTCATCCTGAGTTCAAATCCAAACCGCTGGCGCCGCATCCGCTATTTGTCTCGTTCATTCAGGCGGCGTATCAATATCGTCAGAGCAACGAAGGCGGTATGGAAGCCAACCAGACGACCATTGATAAACCGAAAATGAAGGTCGGCGCCGCCAATTGATTGAATCAATCATCGGCGATTAAACTGCATGCAACTGTTCAATGAAATGGCATTCAATAATTGAACAGTTGCATTTTATTTTCGGAGTCACCAAGATGCAAACCGTAGCCCAAGAGCCGGTTCAAAAGGAAAAGCTGTTTGCCGAACTTGAAGAGTTGCGCCAGCAGTTCAACGCCATTAAAGATGACGCGCAGCAATTAATTGCACCCTTGAACGACGCGCAGTTTAACTGGACATCGCAGCCCGGCGTGTGGTCGGTTGCCGAATGTTTCGAGCATCTCAATATTACCGGCAACCTCTATTTGCCGATGATTGACCAAGAGGTGCAAAGGGGGCGCGAGAAAAAACTATTCGGCAGCGAACCATTTCGTTATGGATGGTTCAATAACTGGTTTGTGCGGTCATTAGAACCTCCGGTGAAAACCAAATTCAAAGCCCCGAAAGCCTTTGTGCCTAAGCCTGATCGCTTGTTGGATTCAACAATCAGCGAATTCCTGCAAGTTCAAGAAGAATTCCAGAGGCGTTTGATTGACGCCAACGGGTTAGACCTTCGCCGTATTAAGGTTCAATCACCGACCACCAAACTCATTCGCTTAAGTTTAGGCAGAGCCTTTCAGATGGTTGCCGCGCACGAACGCCGTCATCTATGGCAAGCGCGACAAGTGATGGCGCACGCGAATTTTCCGGCGCCCTAATTGGCGCCCGGTTGAGAATTAACGAAGTATGAAAAGAAGTTTTTGCCAAGCCCTTCTCTTAGTCAATCTGCTTTTTTTATTTGCCTGTTCAACCGCTCAAGCCGCAAGTGATGACTTGCCGCGCGGCACGGTCATCGAAAAAGTGGTTTGCAAAGCGGACGCGAGTCAAAGCTACGCCCTCTATCTGCCGAGTAACTACGCGCCGCAGCGCCCATGGGCAATCCTTTATTGTTTTGACCCGGCGGCGCGAGGCCAACTAGCGGTTGAACAATTCAAAGAAGCGGCTGAAAAATATGGTTACCTCGTCGTCGGCTCAAACAACTCGCGCAATGGCCCCGGTGTGCCGCTTGAACAGATTATTCAGACCTTGTTCAATGACACCCTCGCGCGATTTGCGATTGACGAAAAGCGCACCTATGCGGCAGGGTTTTCCGGCGGCGCGCGCGTCGCCAGTTCCATCGCTTATCGCTTGAATGGCCGAGTCGCCGGCGTGATTGCTTGCGGGGCGGGCTTGGCGCCCAACCTCTTACCACCAAAATCCGTCCCCTTTGTTTTATTCGCGGCTGCCGGAACCGACGATTTCAATTTCCCCGAACTCTATCGGCTACACCAAGATTTGGATTCATTGGCGATTGCCAATCGCTTTGCGGTTTTTGACGGCGGACACAGTTGGGCGCCAAGCCCTCTTTGTACAGAGGCCATCGAGTGGATGGAAATCCAGGCGATGCGTCGCGGGCAAAGAGCAAAGGATGACTCCTTAATTGCCGAGGTTTTAAATAAACAACTCGACAAAGCCCGCTACCTTGAAGCCGCGAAAAAATCTTATGAAGCCTATGTTGCCTACGACGGGCTTGCCAAAGACTTCAAAGGCTTGAAAGAGGTTTCCGAGTATGAAAAGAAAGCCGCACAGTTAAAAGCGTCAAAGGAGGTCAAAGAAGAGATTCGCCAGCTCGAACTGGAAGCCACCAAACAGGAACGCGAACTAACCAATCTGCTGACCTTGAAAGCCGCGATTAAACAGGCCGACGCGCCGGCCGTTGCCTTGATGGATTTGCGAAGAGCAATTGCCGACCTGCAAAAGCGCAGCGACGAAAAAGAGAATTCCTCACAGCGACGGGTGGCGCGTCGCGTCGTCAATGGTTTCTATGTCAATTTGGTTGAATCGGGCAATGCCTTCACACAGGCAAAACGGTACGATGAGGCAATATTTAATCTTGAAATAGCCTTGCTCGTCCGCCCCGATAATCCCGGGCTGCATTACCGGCTCGCTTGTCTGTATGCGCTCAAAGGGCAAAAGAAACGCGCCCTTGAAAGCTTGAAAAAAGCGATCGAGAAAGGCTTCAAAGATGCCGCCGAATTGCAAAACAATCGCGAGCTTGACGGGTTGCGCGAAGACCCCGAATTCAAAAAATTGTTTGAAGATTTGCGGAATCAAAAACCGACCGGTTAACCCATTGCGCGTTAACGTCGAATGGAGGAGCGCGCAAGCCTAAAAGTTATCTTCGGACTCAGGCGGAACCAGCGGATTGATACGGATAAGTATCAATCCGCTGGTTCCGCCTAATTCGCGGGGCGACCTCGGCATTGGCCTGGCGCTAATTTTATTCTGTGAACCCCCGATGATTGGCGATGGCCTGAATGAACTTCTTCTATATCCTTTTTGATTATTGATTTCCTGCCTGTAAAATATTTGCTCTGACAAACCATTTGATTGACTGCCTGTTTAGGAGTAGTGCTTATGAACTTAATTCAACGTCCAAGAAGACTGCGTCGCACCGAGAGCCTGCGCGCTCTGGTTCGGGAAACCAACCTGACGCCGAACGATTTCGTCTATCCGCTCTTCGTTTGTGAAGGCGAAGCCGTAAAACGGGAAATCGGTTCGATGCCCGGCGTATTTAATCTCTCGATTGACGAATTGGTGAAAGAGACCGCCGCCGCCAAGCGCGATGGCCTGCGCGCCGTCATTTTATTCGGCGTGCCCGACGCGAAAGATGCCGTCGGTAGTGACGCTTATGCGGAAGACGGCATCGTGCAACGCGCCATTCGCGCCGTCAAACGTGAAGTCAACGATATGCTGGTTATTGCCGACAACTGTTTATGCGAATACACCGACCACGGACATTGCGGGGTGATTCAAGAGGGCGAAGTGTTGAACGACCCGACGCTTGATTTGCTGGTGCGCACCGCCGTCGCGCAGGCCGAGGCGGGAGCCGACATCATTGCGCCATCGAATATGATGGACGGTTTCGTTGAAGCGATTCGCGAAGGGTTAGACGCGGCGGGTTTTGAAGGCATTCCGATTATGTCTTATGCCGTGAAATACGCTTCCGGTTTTTATGGACCGTTTCGCGAAGCCGCGCAATCGGCTCCGCAATTCGGCGACCGGCGCGGGTATCAAATGGACCCGGCGAACGCCCGCGAAGCCCTGCGCGAGGCGGAACTCGATTTTGAACAGGGCGCAGATATGTTGATGGTCAAACCGGCGCTGCCTTATTTGGATATTATTCGCGCCGTGCGCGAACGCTTTGACCTGCCGGTTGCCGCCTATCAGGTTTCCGGCGAGTACGCGATGATTAAAGCCGCCGCCAGACTCGGCTGGATTGATGAAGAGCGTGTGGTTGGCGAAGCCCTCACCTCGATTAAACGCGCCGGCGCCGACATTATTTTGACTTACTTTGCGCGCGAGATGGCGCAGCGACTATAAGGCGAATTGCCAAACCATTTTCGCGGTTGCGAAGCGGTCTTTGACGGGCCTGTATGAAGCAACAAAAAAGCCGCCACTTATTATTTGTGGCGGCTTTTTTTATGCAGTCAAAGCTTAACTCTAAAATTAGTAGTCAAGTTTGAGACCGAATTGAATCAAGCGCGGGTCGCGGGTCGAGGTCACTTGCCCGAAGGTCGTGCTGCCGAACACCGTGCTGAGCGCGTTAAAGTTAGTGTGGTTGAAAAGATTATAGGCTTCGGCGCGGAATTGCAGCTTCATGTTTTCACGAATCGCAAAGCGTTTGCCCAGCGTCAAATCCCAGCGCTGGTAACCTGGTCCCTCGAAAGCGCCGCGTGGCGAGTTGCCGATGCGAGTTACCCCTGTCGGGACGAGAGCAAAGGCACCGGTTTCAAACCATTTTAGCCGCGTACGAACCTTGGAGAATAGATTGGGGTCACCGATCAGGTCAGGACGACCAGAAGACGCGCTGGTGCCCAGGAAACCGACGGCTCCGGGGTCGGTGCCGGTGGTGGTAATGGTCTGTGGCAAGCCTGAACCGATGCTGATGATACCGGAAACTTGCCAGCCTCCGAGAACCTGCCCCAATATCCCTTCCTGATTTTTGAAGAACGGCAGACCATAGACATAGTTCATCGAGAGGATGTGGCGACGGTCAAATTGCGCCGGACCATAATCCTGCGAGCGTTGGTAGAAGCTCTGCGGCGAACTGCTGCGGTCGGTCTGCGCGTCGGTTAAGGCATGCGACCAGGTGTAAGAGAGGCGCGCCAGCGAGCCATCCCCGAAGCGTTTCTCGGTTGACATTTGCAACGAATGATAATTCGAGTTGAACCACGGCTGGATGGTGTTAATTGAGGTATATCCCTTAAATGGTCGGACAACATTCAACCGCGGGGTGAGCGCCGTGGTGACTTGCGTACCGGCAGCAATCACGCCGGCGGCGACCGCGGCGCCCGGCGCCACCTGATTGATGTCAACCACGCCAATCAAGTGTGTGCCTTTGGACGCGTAATAACCGACATCAACGATGAAGTTTTTAGCCACCTCTTGCTGCACATCTAAACTCCATTGTTGAATGTAAGGCATCTCTTCGCTATTGGGGACGCCGCGTATGGCCAGCGGCGCCGCAGAAATATTCGGCAACACGGAAGCCGGATCACCCAAGACCGTATTGCTGATCGAGACATTTTGCACATAAGGCGGGTTGCCGAAGATGTTCTGTTCCAGCGTACCGACGAGGACAACATCAAAGCTTAGGCCGTACCCCCCGCGAATTGCCGTCTTGCCGTTTTTGAATGGATCCCAGGCAAACCCCAAGACCGGACCGAAACCTTTGTTGAATTCCGGGCTGGCTTTGTCGCCGTAAATTCCATTTTGACCCCCGGCGACAATAATTCCGTTGAGCGGGTCGCCGGTGCCGGGAACGCGATTTCCGGTGGTCGGGTTAATCTGGAAAGCTTTCGCCGGGTCATAAACCGCTGGGTCGAAATTCGTCAACAGTCCGGCTTTATCAAAAGGTTGACGGAAGATGGAATAGCGCAATCCGTAATTGATGGTCAGGTTGGGTTTCCAGCGGAAATCATCCTGCGCATAGAATTCATATTGCCGTGAACGAATATCCGGCGTTAAATCCTGCGAGGCTTGGGTAAAGGTGGAAACTTTACCGAGCAAGAAATTCGCCCACGCTTGTTGGGTTGTGGTCGCTGTGCTCCCCGTCGGTATCGGCGTCGTTGCAAACGCGAAACTGCCGACGTTGTTGCCACCGGCATTTTCGGTCTTCTGGTAGTAGTGAATGCTGGTGCCGAATTTAATCGTATGCGAACCGCGAACCCAGGTAGCGTTGTCATAGATGTTGTGGTTGCGGTTGAAATCATCATAAGGGCCGAACCCGCCGGTGCCGACAAACCCCGGAGCCACTACCGGAATGCGGTTGAGTGACACATCAAAAGGCAAATTGATGGCTGACGCCACATTCGGGGAATTGTCTTTGAGAACTAACCCGATGGGGTCGCTGACAATTGCGCCGTAAGAGAAGGCATAGCCGGTTTCGTTCAACAAATTCGCTCTGAGGGTTTGAACGCTGCGAAAGACCCAGCTATAGCCCGGAGAGTTGGTTCGGGTTACGGAAATGTCAGGCACGGTGTTGCCGGTAAACAATCCGCCCGGCTCTTCAGTCGGAATCGTATCGTGCAGGTAACGCACCGCAAAGGTCAGTTTGGTGCTGAAGTTGTGGTCTATGCGAACCAGTTCCTGACGATGATTAAAGGTGCTGCGCGCATTGCTGATGAGCGTATTGGTTCCCGAATTAGGCAGCGGGATTTTGCTGTAAATATCGGTCAGGTACGCTTGCGCCGCCGGATTGATGTTAGCAATTGAGGTTGATGATTGCGTGCACGCGCCGGCCGCGTTGGTTGCAATACAGATCGGTTGCGAGAAAATGCCTTGACGCTCGCCCGCCGACGGAACGACGGCGTTGAAGTTGGCATAGGTAATGACGCGACGGAACTCTTGCGAAAAGAAGAAGAAGGTTTTGCTCTGGTCGCGATCATAGAGTCCCGGAATGAATACCGGCCCGCCGATGGTGTAGCCGAAATTGTTATAGCGCAGAAGCGGTCTCGGTGTGCGCTCTTTACCGGCGCGCGGGTCGCCCGCCGGAACAATCACGCTGGGACTTTTTGCCGTCGTATCTGACGTAAAGCGCCCGGTCTGGTTATTGAAAAAGGTATTGGCGTTGAGCTTATCATTGCGGAAAAACTCATAGAAATTGCCGTGAAAGCGATTGCTCCCGGATTTGGTGACGACATTGACCGCGCCTGCGGCATTGCGCCCGAACTCCGCCGTGTAATGATTGCGGTGAACTTTGAATTCGGCAATCGCGTCAACACTCGGATAGTTGAGCAGCGTCAAGTTAGAGCCGCGGTCGACGTTGTCGGCGCCGTCAATCGTCCAACTGTTCTGGCTGGCGCGCGCGCCGTTGATGGAAATTTGCAACGTGTTGGTTTGTCCGAAAGGGTTGGTGGTGCCGATATAAGGTTGATCAACATTGCCGCCGCTGACGCCCGGAAGCAGCGTTACAAGTTGAATGAAATTGCGATTGTTGAGCGGCAATTCCTTGACCTCGATATTTGAAACTAACCCGGCTGCCGATGCTGATTGCAATTCGACTTGTGTCGGCGCCGCTTGAATAACCACCTCTTCACTGGCGCCGCCGACTTCAAGCGTAATATCAACCGTGAGCCGGTCGTTCACATTCAGTTCAATATCCTTGCTTGTATGTTTTTTAAAGCCCGAAGCTTCGACCGTCACCGCGTAATGACCGATGGGCAGCAGCGGCGCCGTGTAAGCGCCGTCAGCGTCCGTCGTGACGGTACGAACGACAATATTTTTATCGCTATCTTTGACGATAACGGTCGCGCCTGCAATCAGTCCGCCGTTGGCATCCTTGACAATACCTGAAATACTGCCGGTGATGTCTTGCGCGTTTACTGGAACCAGACCAATGCTCAGCAGCATCGGGATCAGCACAAGACCCATCAATTTATGGTATCTCCTCAGCATAAGATTTCCTCCCTGTTTTAATTTGTAAGACCAGGACGGCGAATTTTCCGCCGTCAAAAAAATTCCTAAAGAAGCGGACTCTTCATATTCAATTGAATTGTTTTAATCCACAGCTTTTCTTTATTGAATCGAAGAGAGGTTTTCACACATTCAAAAACTTGAATCTAAGTATCACACTCCGCGCCACTCAGCAAATCTTTTCCCGTTTGGCGCGAAGGTCATACTTCAACTCAAGGGATGCGCTTTTTTTCCCGGCGCCAGCGGCTTCGCTCAACCGCTGGCGCCAAACCATCGGCGACCCACCGCTGCCGGTTGGTCACCTTTTAATACAACAGATACTTTTGCCTGATGGCCTTGAATTCATTCAAATCATCGCGCCACAGCGGCATGATCTCATGCGGCAGTTTACCGTCTTTGAGCGCCGCAAGCGTCTGGCGATGGACGAGCAAACGCAAGTAATCATCAACCTTCCATAGGGTCGGGTAGAGGCGATAAAGCAGGTAAGCGATTTCGATTCCCGTTGCCAGCGGCCGAAACGCCGCGCGGTCAGTGATGATGATATTGACGCCGCCGCATTCTTCATTGGCATACTTCGATGATTTCGGGGTGAACCGAACCGGCACGAAACGCGTTCCGGCAAGCCCCGCCTGATTGAGTTGTTCGGCCAGCTTCTGCCCGTCAATCCAAGGCGCGCCAATAATTTCAAATGGCGTATCGGTGCCCCGACCAACGGAAACATTGGTGGTTTCCAAAAGCCCGATGCCTGGATAGAGCAACCCTTGCGTCAGACTTCGCATATTCGGCGACGGGTTTATCCAGGTAAGGGTCGTGGCATCGAAATAATCCGCGCGTCGCCAACCCGACATTTTGATTACCGTCAAATCCGCATTGATTTCCCGCTCTTTGTTAAACATGGTTGCGAGTTCGCCAATCGTCATCCCATACCGCACCGGTAGGGTGTGATAGGCGGTGAAAGAATCTTTCGTCAGGTCGCCATCAGCAACCGGACCTTCTACATCATTGCCGTTAATGGGATTGGGGCGGTCAAGGACGACGAATTTAATCTTCCGACGAGCCGCTTCTTCCATCACATAACCGCAGGTCGTGATGTAGGTATAAAACCGGCAACCGATGTCTTGAATATCGAAGACCAGGGTATCAATGCCGGCGAGCATGGTATCGGTGGGGCGTCGCGTTTTTGAATCATAAAGACTGTAAACCGGAAGCCCGGTCTTTTCATCTCGACTGCTGCCGATGAAATTGTCTTCTAGCCCGCGCAAGCCATGTTCAGGCGCAAAGAGCGCCACCAGTTTTAAGTTCTTTGCCGCCGCCAACACATCAATCGTCGCGCGACCGGCGCGGTCACGCCCCGTGTGATTGGTGACGAGCCCGATGTTGCGCCCTTCGAGTTGTTTGAAATTGTCGCGCTCTAAAACATCTATGCCGGTCAGCACCGGATGAATGGTTTCAATAATCAGGGTGCGGGTTGCAGTGCGTGGCGGTTCGGCGTAGTAATCGGGCGAGGCGATGTTATCAAACAGCGGAGCGAAAGGTGGCGCGATAATTGAACTCGCAACGATAGAAGCAACCGAGGTGCGGACGCGCCCGACATCACCTTTGCCGTTCGGATGCACGCGATTTGATAAGAATATGACGAAGGTTTCACTGGTCGGGTCAATCCAGATGCTGGTTCCGGTAAACCCTGTATGCCCGAAGGTGCCAAGCGGAAAGAGGTCGCCGCGATTGGCTGAAAACGAACTCCCGGTGTCCCAACCGAGTCCGCGCATCTCATTTAACGGAGTGCCGCGCGGCATCGTCATGCGTTCAACGCCGTAAGGGCTGAGAATGCGCGCGCCGTTATAGGTGCCGCCATTTAAAATCATCTGACAGAAGACGGCTAAATCATCGGCCGTAGAAAAGAGTCCGGCGTGTCCGGCAACGCCGCCGAGCAGATACGAGCGCGGGTCGTGAACTTCGCCGCGCATAAAATCATTTTGATTGCCGGCGCGGTCGGCGCGTTTTTCAGTCGGCGCATACTGGCGAATGACGCTTTCGATATCGCTCTCTTTTTTAATCGCGTGGTCGGTGTCCGCAAGACCAAAAGCGGTCTGCTTCAGGCCGAGCAATTTGAAGATGTTCTCCCTGGCAAACTGCGCCACATTTTTTCCCGTGACGCGCCGAATAATTTCCGCTGCGACGATATAACCGACATCGGAATAGACGAATTTGGTTCCCGGTTCATAATCGGGCTGCAGTTCATAAATTCGCCGCATCGCCTCTTCGGCGCCGTGTTCATAATCGTGAATTGAATTATCCGGCACAAAGCCGGCGCGGTGGATGAGCAGTTGTTCGACCGTAACATTCGCTTTGCCCGCTTGATTGAATTCGGGAATGTATTTCCAAACTGGATCGGCGAGGCGCACCTTGCCTTGCTCGACGAGAATCATCATCGAAGTCGCGGTGGCGACGACTTTCGTCAGCGATGCCATATCAAAAATCGTGTCAACGGTCATGGCTTCGGTTTGCGGTTCAACGGCGCGGTTGCCGAAGGCTTTGCGATACACAATTTTGCCCTTGCGACCGACCAAGACGACGGCGCCCGGCGTCTCTTTGCGTTTGATGGAATCATTGACGGCTTCGTCAATCAGGGCCAGGCGCTTGCCGTCCAGGCCGACGGATTCCGGCGCCGCAAAGGCGAGCTTTTGCGAACTATTATTTGGCGGGCGATGGGTTTTGCGTTGCGCTGCGAGCGGTATAGGTATCAGCGCGAGGGTGACGAGCAAAGCAACGAATGATTTCGCAACGAATGATTTCAGCACGTAACTTTTATTTTTATTTTCACCACAGAGACACCGAGACCCAGAGAGAATAAAAAGTCTCTGTGCGGTCTCGGTGTTTCGGGGTCTCTGTGGTGAATTATTTTTTTTCATTGAATACTCACTTTGCACACTCGGAATCTCCACCATCCTTTCAATCTGCTGCTTGTTCCACAATCAGGGGACGTTCGAGAATCGCGCTGGCAACATAGCCAATCAGAAAGGTGCTCATCGAACCAATCAAGACGTACCATTGCCAGGAAATCGGCAGGCGCAACCAGACGAAACTAATGACCGCAATGCCTGATACGACGCCAACCAGCGCCCCGGTTTGTCGGACGCGTTTGGTCAGGGTGCCTAAAAAAAATAACCCTAAAATCGGACCATTGGTAAACGAGGCAATGGTGAGTGCCGTATCTACAATGCGTTTGTCTTGCCCGATCATAAAGAGCGCCGCGACAATTTGGATGACGCCCCAGATAGCGGTCAGGATATGGGAAACTTTCATGTAGTGCTCGTCCGATTTATTTTTGGCAAACAGCGGTTGATAAAAATCGGTAAGCGCCGTCGAAGCCAGCGCATTTAGTGACGAAGACATTGCTGCCGCGAGCATCGCCGCAATCACTAACCCGACAACTCCCGGCGGCAGTTCTTGCACAATGAAATGCGAAAAGATACGGTCGGGAGATAAACCTTCAGGCAGTTTCCCCGGTTGCTGGCGATAAAACACAAAAAGCAGCACGCCGATGAGCAAAAACATCACGAATTGCGCGAAGACAATAACGCCGCTTGATAGCAAGGCGGCGGCCGCCTGTTTGGAATTTTTGCTGCACAGATAACGCTGCACCATGTACTGGTCGGTGCCGTGCGTTGAGGTAGTCAAAAAGGCGCCGCCAATTACCCCGGCCCAGAAGGTATAACTTTTAGCAAGGTTCAGGGTGAAATCGAAAACTTGAAATTTATTGAATTCGTTGCCGACCCGGACGACTTCGCCCCAACCGCCTTGAATCAAGTTGAGCAAAATTAACCCGGCGACAATCGCGCCGAGATTGTAAATCGCCAGTTGAATGACCTCTATCCAGATAACCGCCGTAATGCCGCCCAGATAAGTGAAAATGAGCATGACCGCGCCAATCATCAGAATAGATTTCCAATCCGCCCAACCCGTAAGGGCAACGAGCGGAATCGCCGTCGCATAAATGCGCACCCCGTCGGCGAGCGACCGCGTGACTAAAAAGAGCGAAGCCGCCGCGCGTTTGACTCGTCCGCCAAATCGGGTGTCGAGAATTTGATAAACCGTAAACATCTCGCCGCGAAAATAGGAGGGAATAAACAGCCAAACGATAATCACGCGCCCCACCAAATAGCCTAAAACGAGTTGCAAAAACGTGAAGTTGCCGCCGATGCCGCCAGCCGCCACATAGGCAAAGGCCGGCACGCTGATAAAGGTGAGCACCGAAGTTTCGGTGGCGACGATGGAAGCCGCAATCGCCCACCACGGCACATCCTGATCGGAGAGAAAATAATTGCGGATATTTTTTTGCCGACGACTGAACCACCACCCGAGCACAAGTACACCTGTGACATAGGCGATGATTACGATGAGGTCTATCGGGCGTAGTTGCATAGGGGAAGAAAGTAAAGCAGGGATGAACCGGATAGACAAGTTAAGGGAGGGTTAAGCGCAACAGAAAAATAAACCGGCAAAAGTAGACCGCCGGCCGGGCTTCCCTTCGACATTCTCCTCGATACCTTTACCTGTTGGATTAACCTGCTCCCCAGTTCATCCTTGCCTGAATAAAATTTCCGCAAGTTTGATGGCGCCCATTTCCGGCGCGTGCAGCGGGTCGCCGATTTCCGCGCCGGACGCCGACGCCAAGACGGTGCGCCGGAAGGGTTCTTCTAAATATTTGCCTGACTTGAAGACGCTTCCGACACACGCGACCCGAAACGCTTGCCGCTCGATTCCGAGTCGCTCAATGACGGCAATTGCCATCTTGCCCAGTTCAAGGCCGGCGCGCTCCAAAATTTCCTGAGCAATCTTATCGCCTGCGTTGGCGGCTTCGGCGACCACTTCCGCAAGTTCGGCGATGCGCGCCGGTTTCGTTTCATCCGTATAAATGACGCTCGGCAAATCGCCGACCTGATTGATGCCGAGTTCGCGGTAAATCATCTCTGTAAGTAAGGTCTCTTGCGAACGCCCATCAGATGAGGCGGCGATGGCTTTCAAGGCGTGACGCGCGATGTCATAGCCTGAGCCTTCGTCGCTATAGGTCGGTCCCCAACCGCCGGCGCGGGCTTCTTCGCCGGCTTCATTAATCCCAAAGGCAATCGAGCCTGTACCGGCAATGACAATGACGCCGGGTTTGCCATCCAGCGCGCCGGTGAGCGCGACTCGGGCATCGGTGACCAGTTCAAGATTTTCGATTCCGAGCTTGCGGTCGAGTTTATCTTTCATGTTGTGGTAGTGAATGGGGTGGCTGATACCGGCAATGCCAAAACAGGCGGCGGCAATATTTTCAAGCGTGAGGCCGGCTTCTTTGAGCGCTATATCTATGGCGTTTTCGATATTTTTCACGGCTTCATCAAAGCCAACACGAATGGGATTGGCGGCGCCGCTGTCCCCTTTACCCAAGACCGTGAAGTCTGCATCGGTGACGATAGCCTGGGTTTTGGTGCCGCCACCATCAATGCCTAAAAAGAAGACCTTGTGGGTTGATTTTTCGCGTAGCGGTTTTGGGGCTACCGGTTTATTCAAATTCGTGTGAGGGGTTGCAACAAATGACATAAAAACTTCCTTTACTACTTATAAAAACCAGGTGACCAGGGGCCACTGAGGGGCTTTATCAATTTAACGCTTCAAAACCCGGGCGTGCGCTTATGGCGCCCCACTCAGGGCGCGCCTGTTTGCCGGCCCATAAACGAACAGCTTTCAAGGTCGAGCATACAACGCTATTAAAAATATTCCAGATAAATTGCTTTTTATTCCAAAAACTTGATAGCGCAAAGCTAGTGGTTGGTTGATAAGCGTGTGAGTGGTTATCCATTCTGCCTGAATTTATCGGCCTACATTCCCCGTCTGCGTCCATAGTCCCTTCCTGTTCGCGGCCCCAAGTTAGGTTATAAAGCGAAAGTTACGTGATGTACAACGAATTGTTTTTATGGTTTCGATAAGAAATTCTTGTGCTCGCGTTCGACAGGGTTTATGCGGCGCTTTTCTGATAGCCGCAGTTTCTGGTCGCCCGACTTACTGCCAAAAACATTCCGCGCGCGCAGTAATATCGCACTGGGTTCAGCAACTTCCTCTTATCGGCACTCGATTTTGACGAATGAATTGAGGAGCCGGAAAGGTTGAGCGGGCGGGATGATTAGCGGTTGCGCTTATCGTTGTCAGATGGTCTGGCCGGGTAGCGAGGCGCAATCCGGGCGAGAGGCACCTCTTGCCGCCCACCACTCAACCGACCTTTATAAAAAACGAATACTATAAACGCGTAAACAAAGGAGAATTTTCAACTATGGCTAAAATGAGCCCGCTGGAATATGCGAAGAAATATTGGGAATTGGAAGTCCCGATTATCAACGACAACAATGAAATTGTCAGTTATGAAAAAGTTAATTTTAAGCAATACCGCTTGCATATGGGATGGAAGAAGCCGCCCGAACCATCCGTCTTTCCTCCGGGGCACCAGGAATTTATGAGCGCCGTAAATAAATATGCTTACGGTCTGTTCAAACAGGGTAAACGCTTGGAATTGGTCGTCAAAAACATCTGGGGTTATAAGCATTTCATCCAGCCTGATTCCTCCACGGATAAGGTATATCAAAGAGTTCTTTGGCGGGCGGCGCTCGCCTTTTCCGGCAAAGGGTCGCCCGAAGATGTCCAACTCACTTTACAACTGGCGGCACGCTGCGGCGTGGCCACCAAAGGGTTGCAGCAATATTGCGATGAAACGGTTGATAAATACTCCCGCTTGGGTTTGGACTGTAACGGCTTTGTCGGCAATTACCTCTGCTATCGGGATTCAAAAACCAAATGGAACCCTTTCGAAATCAAACCCCCGGCGCTCGATATTCATGGAGAAACCGGGATCCAACAGATCTGTAATAAATTATCGCCCATACCGGTTATGAATGTAGATGACATGCTCAACCCGCGCATTCATGTTCTCGGGCTGGTTGATGGGAGCGGAACGGTCATTGATCGTTATGCCGCCAATGGCGGGGTCGGCCACATCATGATACTTGAGGCGGTAAACAGCGCGGGCAAACAACGGGTCTACCCGCCAGTTCCGCAACCGTATTTAAATGATAAATATTTATGGTATATGGGGGTCGAAGCCACACCCAGTGTGGGACTCTCGCGCATTGCCTATATCATTTTAAAAATCGCCAAAAACGGCGTCGCCACAGTCTGGCGGGATAAAGTGAATGCCCTCGTCAATGTGAAAATCTATCCGGTTAACTAAGGCAAATTCTGTCGGAGACCCTCATCCGGATAAGTTTTGCAATCGGAAGTTTGAACCTCGCAATCGAAAAATCACCACAAGGGTTCGCCGCCAACGACCGATGTGCATATGAACAAAATCGGCCTCTCGTCTTCACTCTCCGAAAGAGGACAACGAGAGGCCGATTTTGCGATTACAAGGGCGAAATAAATTGCCCCCTGGTATTTTCTGCGAAACCTGTTTGCCAGCTGTGGCCGTTTGTCTATTCAGACCGCAAGGCAATCATCGGGTCTACCCTGGTAGCGCGGCGCGCCGGCAAATAAGAGGCCAGCAGCCCCACTGTCGTCAACACTCCCGACACACTGATAAAGGTCAAAAAGTCAGTCGCCGTCACGCCGTAAAGCAATCCCGCCATCAAGCGAGTCAAGCCATAGGCCGCTGCCAGTCCCAGGCCAATTCCTGCGAGCGTCAACATCAACCCTTGACCAATAACCAGGCGCAAGACATCACCGGTCTGTGCGCCGAGCGCCAGCCGAATGCCCAGTTCACGTTGACGCAAGGTCACCGAATAATTCATCACCCCGTAAACGCCAATGGTCGCCAACATCAGGGCCAGCGCCGCAAAGACCATCAGCAGGGTCATATTAAAACGCCGCCCGGATGTGGAGGCCGCGAGCACCTGTTCCATGGTCCGAAGGTTTCTAATCGCCTGTTCTTTATCCACGGCGTAAATGGCTCTGGTGATGGATTGGATATAGTTTTGCGGATTTGTGGCGGTTCGCGCCACCAGCGTCAGGAACGGGCGCGGCGCTTGTTTAAAGGGCATATACATCATCGCCCCTGCGTCAGCGTCCAGCCCGCGTCCCTTCACATCCCCGACCACGCCAATGATTTCGCGCGGTCCTTGCTTCAGGTGAAATGAAGGCGTCATCTGTTTGCCAACGGGATTTTCTCCGGGCCAAAATTGGTGCGCCATCGCTTCACTGATAATAATAACCGGAACGCTCTTATCAGTGTCTTGGGCGCTGAATAAACGACCTTGTTTTAACGGGATGCCCTGCGCCTGAAAATAGTCTGCGGTAATGTAGCGCGTCAGCGCCATCGGTTGTCGGGCGACTTCGGCTTCCGGTCGGCCGGCAATGGTGAAGGGTTGGGTCGAGCCTTGTCCGGCTAAAGGAAGCGTCGTTGTCGCGCCAACTGAAACCACCCCCGGCAGCGCCCCGACCTGTTCGAGCACGCGGTCGAAAAAAGCGGCTTGCTGATAGGGTTCAGCATATTTGATGGGCGATATGAAAAGGCTCATCGTTAAGGTGTTGTTGGTGTCAAACCCCGGGTCAACGTGTTGCAGTTTCCAAAAACTCCGAATCATCAGACCCGCGCCGATGAGCAGGACGAGCGACAGCGCGACTTCGCAAATCACCAGCGCTTTGCGAGTCCCTTGTTTGACAGAACTGCCACCGGTTCGCCCGGTTCCTTGCTTCAGGGTCTCAGTTGTATGAGCCGTCGAAAACTGCAAGGCCGGCGCAAGGCCCGCGATAATCCCGCGCTAAACGAAATTAACAACGTAAAAGCCAATGTCCATCCATCCATACTAATTTCGCCAGCATTCGGCAGGGTGTCTCCGCTGAGTTGCACAAGCAACTGGCTCCCCCAGCCAGCCAGCATCAGACCCAGTAACCCGCCGGTGACCGCAACCAGCAGGCTTTCGGTCAGTAGCTGACGGATGATGCGCGCGCGTCCGGCGCCCAGCGCGATGCGTATGGCAATCTCTTTTTGGCGGTTGGCTCCACGCGCCAGCATTAAGTTGGCGACATTGGCGCAGGCAATGAGCAAGACGAAACCGACAGCGCAAAAGAGCACCAGGAGCGCCGGACGAATATCGCCCGTCATATCCTCTTGCAGCGGGATAACGATGGCGCCCCACCCTTTGTCCTCTTCCGGGTAGGCTTGTTCAAGTCGGCTCGAAATCAGACTCATCTCGGTTTGCGCTTGCGCTACTGTAACCTCAGGCTTTAAGCGCGCAATCACCGAATAGTCATGTATAGACCGGATGGCTCTCTCTTTGTCATCCCAGGCCAGCGGCACCCATAAGTCAACTTCGGGTGGAAACTGAAATCCGGCTGGCATAATGGCAATAACCGTAAAGGTCTGGCTGTTGAGGGTCAGCGTTTGACCAATGAGATGCGGGTCGGCTCCGAAGGCGCGTTGCCAGAGATTGTAACTGAGAATCACCACTTGGCTGCGTCCCGGTTGTTCCTCTTCCGGTAGAAACGCGCGACCTTGTTTTGGGTTAGCGCGCAAGACGGAAAAAAAGTCAGCAGAGACCGCCACCCCCGTGACGGCTACCGGCTCATCGCCGGCGCTCAAACTGAAGCCGTTATATTGATAAACCGCCATTTGCTCAAAACTATGCTGCTGGTCTTTCCAGTCCAGATAATTCGCCGGTGAAACGGAGAATTGCGTCATGCCGGGAAAACTCTCCTGCGGCGGAGTATGCCAGATATCTACGATGCGCTCGGCCTCAGGGTAAGGCAGCGGGCGCAGCAGGAGACTATTGATGACACTGAAGATTGCTGTATTCGCGCCGATACCAAGCGCCAGACTGAGCACGGCTACAAAAGTGAAGCCAGGCGATTTCAGTAACATTCGCACACCATAACGCAGGTCTTGTCGAAGAGTTTTCATGGTTTTCCTCAAGGAATAATATTTCAGTTGGTGAGTGGCACTGAGGCTAATAAGGTTTCAATATTTTTAAGCTGGCGGGCCGGTGCCCAATGTTGCGCTTTATGCAAAAGATGTTGAGCCTTGGTGAAAGGCCATACGCCCTGATGCCGATGCCGTGTTTAGTCTGTTATCTATTCGTACGCCTTGAGCGCATCATTTTCTAACCTTACAGATTAAGCAATCCATTAAACCCTGAACTAAGGCGGGCATACAATTTGCACTTATCTTAGGAATGAACGATATAGAGTCACGGAGGTAAAAAAATCATGGAAGCTAGAAGAGATAAAGATAGGCAAGATGGATCTGAAAATGGGACAGACCTGGGAGACCGGACTACCGGTGCAGAGGGCGGACCGCTATCCGGAGGCTCAAGCGGTGTTCAAGATAAATCTCAGGCCGGCAAACCAGAGACGAATCAGGAAGGCAATCAACAAAGCGGCTTGGGGGGCGGAGCCGAACCCGGACAGCCGGAAGTCGAAGGGGATCGAGGCGCGAAACAAAATACCGGCGGGCACGGTGACAAAAGTGAGCGACGTGGAGGTCCGACGTTGTAGCGACCCTGTCAAGGTTGGGTAATGGGTCAGTTTGAAATTAGAGGTATGAAAATATTATCGGTAAAAGAAAGGTGGTCTGTTGTCAGCGACAAGGTCATCTTCGGATGGGGCGGAAAAGACGGATGGCGCTTTATCCGCCTTTTCCGTCTAATCAGAAGATAACTTTATTACTTCTCGTTGAGCGGGACTTTACTTGTTTAGCGCCAACCGCTGGCCAACCTATTTCTTCCTGACCCACTACTCAAGGTTGGCAGGTTCGCGCCTTTAGAAAATTTATTAAGGCAAAGTTGAATCGCGAATATTGCTAAAAGGGAAGGAGCGGGTTTTGGTTCAGGACCCCGCTCCGGTTTCCTCTCATCGAACCACCCGGATTGGCGAGGCACGATTCGGGAAAGAATTCCTATAACGAACAAAATAGCGAACAAAGCAGTTTCGTAAATCCTGGTTCTGTGTTTATGATAACTTTTTGCCGTATTAAAAATACCGACTGATTTGGTCGTTACTGCAATGGAGCATAGACTGCTAAAGACATTCAAGGCCGTATCTGAAACCGGCTCTTTCACCAATGCTGCATCGCGAATTCATTTGACCCAGGCTGCGGTCTCCGTTCACATTAAACAGTTGGAAGAAGAGATTGGCACGCCGCTATTTTTGCGAGTCAATAAAAGATTAATTTTGACTGATGCGGGAAAATTGTTGCTCGCCCATACGGAAAAAATTTTGCGGGCTTATGATGCGGCAAAAGCCGATTTATCGGAAATCACCCAGGCGGCGAAAACGCGTTTGCATATTGGCATTGCGTCAACGGCAATTACCGCCCATCCGCTGCCGGAAATTTTAAGCGAAATAAAGAGCACTCATCCGCCCCTCGATTTATCCGTAATCGGTGGCACCAGCGAATGGATTATTCAACAGATAACTGAAAATAAGATTGATGTGGGACTGGTCTCGCTTCCCGTAGAAAACACCGATGTCATAACCGAAACCCTCAGAAGTGATAAACTTGTTGCTGTCCTTAGTCCGCAACACCGACTCGCAAACGCGCGCCTGATTTCTGCCGAACAACTGGCTAACGAACCTTTGATACTGGGTGAAAAGGGCGGCAATACCCGTCGGTTAATTGATCTCTTTTTTGAAAAAAGCGGATTATCCCCCACGGTCGTCATGGAACTGCAACGCACCGAAGCAATCGTGAAAATGGTGGCGCTCGATTTCGGGGTAACCATTTTGCCGCTCTCTTCCATTCAACGCGAGGTGATGCGCGGTCGGCTCGCGGCGCTGCGCATTCGGGATTTGCAATTGAAATGGGAACTGGGACTGGCTTTTTTGAAAAGCGATTACACGCCACCCGTGGTTAAAACTTTCATCAAACTTTGTCGCGCCTATATTGGTAATAATGGCGCGCTCGGCAGCGAATGATACAAAATTGACAGGTTATATATTTCAAACATTGGTTAGCGATTTCCCACTATAGATACTTTCTTTCCAAAGCGATTGAACATCACTTCCCACAAAAGAGTAGAAATTATCATTTGTCTCATCGCCGGGTTTAGCAAATGGCTTTACAAATGGGCACTTAATAACTTTTCCTGAAGTTTTCAGTTGTTGGCACAGCGTATGCTATATCAATAAATCGTTCGCGCTCATCATGGAAATAAAATTTGTAGTGAGAGACTCGTTTATCTAAAAAGACCTGGTTGGCGCGTCGATTACTCTCCCCAGAGTTCTCAGAGAACCAGTGGCATTTTTCAATAGGTTATTTTCCTCACAGATTAAACCGCTTCTTTAAGGGAGATAAAGAAGAAGTGTGCAGATTTTGAGAAGGCATAAGAGAGAGAGCGAAGTGTCAGTGAAGAAAGTGTGGGACACGGTGAGCGCTTAGAGCTTCCTCATTTCGCTCTCCGTCTTATGCCTTCTCAATAGAAATCAATTATCACTTGCCCTGATCGCGTTGTGCAGGTGTTCAGCGTCATAACTAAACAGTCGGACGGTTTCCTCACCTAAAAAGCCGAACTGAAACTTAAATTGCTGGACACCTGTTACGGATGGCCATTTCCTCTTCAGCTATCTAAGACCGCAAATTTCTCATCGTTCCTTTATCATTCATCACTCTGACTTTTATGGTAGCCGTGTTCAGCAATGCGTTTGCCCGTCAGATCGTAGGCGAACGCCGGCATGTCTTCCGTACCGGCTCCGTCATTCCAACGGTTGTAAAAATTGAATAACGCACAAACCGTGATGGCATCGTAAATCGCTTCGTCGGTCCAACCGAAAATTTTTAGTTCATCAATATCGGTCTGGCGGATTTGATTTGCTGACCCGTTGACCTTTTCGATGAAGACAAACAAAGCCTTTTCCGCTTCGCTTAATCGCGAAGTGTGTAAGTCCGTGAGCACCTCTTGTACCAGTTCCGCATCGCCTAAGGTTTCCGCAGCGCCCGCTGCGTGCGCGCCAATTCAGAAAGGGCAATCGTTGCGGCGCGAGGTAAACGCGGCAATCAGTTCGCGCATACCGGGAGAAAGCGGCGACTCGCCGCGCATGACTTCCTGCGTAAAACGCGCCAGGTGCTCGGTCATCTTCGGCTTGAAGGCAAAAAGGTGCCAGATTTGCGGAACCGGAAACCCCAGCCCCCTCATCTGGGCAATCCTTTCGTTATAGCTCGAATCGCCTTCCTGGTTTTCGACATCTTTAAGATACATCGGTGCGCTCCTCTGCATTAGGTTTAGAGTGCTGACCTCAGTCGGTAGGTCATAAAGTGAAAGTCTTGCGCCGCAAAAGCCCGCTGAACTTATTTCGACGCATACAAATTAATGACGCGCTCGATAGCGCGGCTGCAGACTTTGCAAAAGGCTTTGCTGCGCGTAAACATGATGCAATCAACTTCGGGGCGAAAATAGCCTTTGGCTTCATACATCGCGCCTTCAAACGCGCCGACTTTGCCGGCATATTTTTCTTTGGCGAAAAGCTTCACTTCGAAATCGCGGTTCTCCCGAAACAGCGCTTCCATGACCTCTTCGGGACGGTTTTCAGCGCGAATCTGGGCGCGCCGTTTTTGAATATCAAGCGAATGCTTATCGAACTCCTCTTTCTGCCAGGGCGTCGGTAGGGGTGTGCCCGGTTCAACGAGGTCTTTCCACTTCAAATGGTTCGGGTCCAGCAAGGCTGTGACGTTCGGCTCCCAGGGTTCGGTGCGTTCACCGACCGGGGCATAAGCGACCGGCGAAGTGTAGTACTCGTCGGCGAGTCCCGCGAAGTGATGCCCGAATTCGTGTACGAAAACATAAGGCGCTTGTTCGCTATCGGCGGCGACTGTGCTGTAGAGACCGAAGATGCCGCCGCCGCCGTAGGTGCGCGTGTTGGTAATGATTTCAACAAACTCATAAGGCGCAAATTGCGCGACCTCACGCCAGGCGCGGTTATCGAAGGTCAACACATAACGCTCGGAACCAAAGGCATCGTAAGTTGCGCCAAGCGGCGAACGGCGGTGAATACCCGTTGACGGACGCGAAATACCGGATTCCAGCGCCGGCGGACAGATTGCCCAGACGTTGAAATCTTTGCGCCGCTCCTTAAATGGCGAAGTCGCAAACAACAGTTCAACCAGTCGTCGCACATCCCTTTCAAATTTTTTCGCTTCCGCAAGCGTGTAACCATCACCCAAAATCAAAAAATCCACTTTGGTTGTCGGGTCGCCCGATTTTTGAATTTCAAGAAGGGGCGCCGGCGCCGCCATTTTCGATTTATCAACGAACAGGTCTTGCGGGTCAACGATGAGCGACCAGATTTGTTGAAAGGCATTATTGGCGTCACGTTTTTTCAAGACCACCTGCACCGGCGCATCGGGCGCGGGAAAGCGCAAGGATTCGTGAAACGTGCGATTGATTTTTTTCGCCTCGTCGGTGGTTTCCCACTCTCCGTAAACGGAAGCGAAGCCGCGCGAATAGACGACCCGATTGCTGTTGCGGTCAATGACTTCGAAGTAGTATTTGCCGAGATTGGTATCATCGACGGCGCGACCGGCGCTTCCGGCCCACGCCAAAGGTTCAATGACGAGGCGGTCTAGGCTCAGCAGTTCCTGCGAGGCATTGCCCGTGTGATAGTAATCAAGTCGCATGGTTTGCGGGGCGGCGAGCGTCCGATTGGCAGTGAAAATCAGCATGAATAAAAAAAATGAGAGAACCAAGCTCTTGCTTATCATAGCCAGGATTTTACCAATGCAAATTGAATTCGCCCAATGCGTTTGACCTTGGCGTTTACTCCCCCCTAGAATTTTCGCGTCGTAAAGTTTATGAAAAACCACAGAGACACCGAGACACCGAGAAAACAAAAAAGGGCAGATAGAAGAAGGCGAAAACGGAACT
>JBIOWC010000330.1:0-14410 GCA_044868105.1 Blastocatellia bacterium | reverse complement strand
CTCTTTGTGGTAAGAAAAACGGCTGGCAGCTGCCAGCCGTTTTTCTTTTTACTGGTCATCAGGGTTACTTGAAACAAGGTTACTTGAAATCAAGTCCGCAGTTTAAGCATTTATGGGGGTCTTTTATTAATAAAAATAGGAGTGACACAAGACAAACAAAAAGAAACCCGACGACGGTTGCCACAATTGCCCACATCGGTGTACTGCCTTTGATAATGTTGGTCGAGCCACAACGCGGACATACCAAACCGTGAGCATGCGTTTGCGGTCTGGGAACCGGAGGTTGCGGGGCTTGGTGAAAGGTTTCCGGTGAATTAAACGCATTGCCGACACCCACGCCCGGGGGCGGCACCGAGGGAATATAGCCCGAATCCGGTTTGATTTCTTTAAGCGGCGCTGAACAATAACGACAATAATTGGAATCATCACGGTTTTGTGCGCCACATTTTAGACAGACCATAAAATTTCCTCCCACCGATTTCCCGATCACAGCCGCAAAGTAAAGTTGCAGACTAAAGCCTCAGACGCAAAAGTGTCAATAAAATAGTAGACCGTAGGCGGCAGGCAGCAGGCCGTTAAAAATCATCGAGCAGCGATAACTATAAAGAAAGCGGGTAACGAATCCGGGGGGCGGCATTTTCTGCCTACCGTCTACGGCTTACTGTCTACGGTTTATAGCCCGGCCATATCCCATTTGCCGCGAATCTCTAAAATGAGTTTGGCGAGTTTCTGGGTGACTTTTGCAAAATATTCATCAGCTTTTTTCTGGTCGAATTTTACATAACCTTGTCCTTCTTTATATAACCCGATTGAAGAAGGTGAAGGGTATGCCGAATAGGTGCCGGGCGCGGCGTTCGGCGTCGCCATCGCATCCGAGTAACGCTCCTTATGAACCAACTTCGGATCGATGGCTTGAATAAAGGCATTCTCATTCAAGCCTGCGTGACCGCCATCTTCGCCAAAAACCGCAAGCGTGATATCCGAACAGTAACTCCACCAGTTAATCACCAGGGTGCGCACATGTTTCTCTTGCCCGACTTCGGTGGCGAGTTGCGTAAGCACAGCCGTTTGCGGACCGCCGTGCCCGTTCATAATCACGATGTTGCGAAAGCCATTTTTTGCAAGTCCGTTGAGCACATCTTTCACATAGGCACGATAGGCCGTTTCGGAGATTGAAAAGGCGCCCGGGTAAGCATCCATACTCCCCGTGATGCCATAAGGAATTACCGGCGCAATCATGGCGTTGACCTCTTTGGCAAGCTTTCGCGCAATCGCTATGGGCGCCGTGATATCGGCGCCGTTATTGATGACACCGTGGGGTTCAAGCGTTCCGGTAGGCAAAATGACGGTGTTGATTTTCGCTGGCACAACCTCTTTGAATTCCATCCAGTTGATGTCCTGCAGCTCACGAGTCATATCCTGAGCCGAGGCCGTTGCCGATAACAGGGCGAATAGAAATAGCGCAATCAAAAAGAGACGAAACATAAAGATTTCCTCCACAAGGGTGATTGATTTTTGCGCAGTGATTTTAGATGAGAGCGGGGCTGGTGAGAAATAAAAGCGGGAGATGGAATGATAATAAGCGGCAGGTTGTGAACCAGCGGCCTGCCGCCCGAGACGGTCAACTGGCTAACGTCTGCCGGCCGATTTCCGGCGTAGCTTTGGCGCGATTGCCAAAAAGGATGCGTAAGCGTAACCGAAAAGATAGATGAGTAAAAAAGGAATGGTGCCAAAGGTCTGGCTATGTATGGCGTACCAAATCGTAAACAGAAAATAGATGGCAAAGAGCATTTCCAGCCAGGGCAAAGACCAACGCCGCGACATATAGCTCTTCTTCACCCAGGTCTTATCTTTATTTTCTTCAATGCGGAATTTCGGGGTACGCACAAAATCGGTCTTGTAACCAACCAGAGCTTCGCTGACGGCGCGCGCATTCGAGAAGGTCAGCGCAATGCCCATACTCATGGCAAAGGGAATGAATTTCAGTTTGCTTTTCCAGTCACCGGGATGCAGATACATCTGCGGGATCAAAAAGTAGAAGACTACCGAAAGCGTCGAAAAGGTTAAGATGGGAATATCGAGCACAAAGAGATGAAAAAGCCCTTGATTGTAGCGCACGATTAAAATCGGCAAATTCACCAGCGCCAGCACAATGACCAGCGGCGCAGCCAGATTGCCGGTCAGCCGAAAGAATTGTTCAAGTTTGGTTTGCAAAGTCAGACGCGGGTCTCGCCACATGCGCTTCATGAGTTTGATGCCAACCTGCACAACGCCTTTCGCCCAACGCTTTTGTTGGGATTTGAAGGCATTAATTTCAACCGGCAATTCGGCCGGCACATCTTCATCCATCAGGTAAACGAAATGCCATCCCATGAGTTGAGCGCGATACGACAGGTCGGTATCTTCGGCCAGCGTGTCGTGTTGCCAACCGCCCGACCATTCAATGGCTTCGCGCCGCCACATTCCGGCCGTGCCATTGAAATTAAAAAATCCGCCGCAACGATTGCGCGCCGTCTGTTCAATCACAAAATGGGCGTCCAACATCACCGATTGCACCTTGGTGAGCAGCGAGTAATCGGCGTTAATATGGCTCCAGCGCATTTGCACCATGCCGACGCGCTCGTCTGAAAAGTAGTGAACCAATTTGCGCGCCACATCGGCACGCGGCACAAAATCGGCATCAAAAATCAGCACCAGTTCGCCCGAAGATTTCTTCAACCCTTCTTCGAGCGCCCCGGCTTTGAAACCGGCGCGATTCGTGCGATGGTGATAAACGATGTCAAAACCTTGCTCAAAATATTTTTGCACGGCGCGACTGGCGATTTGTGTGGTCTCGTCCGTCGAATCATCAAGCACCTGAATTTCAAGCAACTCGCGCGGGTAATCAATGCGGGTGATGGCTTCAATCAACCGCTCGGCAACATACATTTCATTAAAGAGCGGCAATTGTACGGTGATGCGCGGCAAACGGTCTTCGGTAAAAATGGCTTTCGGTTTCGGGGGATGCTTTTTGTAGCGCAAGAACAGGTAGATCATGCGATAGCGGTAAATACCGTAACACGACAGCAATCCGAGAATGCCGAAATAAATAATCATCAGGTAAATATCCAGCGCATCGTTGACATTCAAATAGCTGATATTCCCCGCCGGATATTTTCCGCCGCCGCTCAGCGAGGAGGCCATCATCTTATCAACACTATCATTGCCGGTGTTGCGCTTTTCGATACCCACCAGTTCAACTTGCGTGATGGTGCCGGCTCCAACCTTGACGCTTTGCAATAATTTTTCTACGCCTTCATATTCGGCAATCAGCAGATAGTTGCCAGGTTGCAAGGCGTTAAACACAAATTCCGCTTTCTCGTTGGCGATGGCGTTTTGTTCTTCGCCGGTCGTTTGGTTGCGAGCGATGACCGTAACGCCGTAGATGGTATAACCGCGCGGGTCAAAAATCGTGCCTTGAACGAGGCCAGTCGTCGGTTTGGCGATTTCGGCAAAGGCTGCGAACGTGCAAAGCAGTAGAAGTAAAATGGCGTTCAATAATTTCATTCTATAATTCCCTAAATAAAAAATACCTGCAAAAAACCGGGCATTAGATGTTATTCATAATCAGATATGTTGCACGAATCAAGCGGAAAGTATAGGGGGGCTGGGCAGCGATTTCAAGACCGTTGCGCTTGCCTCAAAGCGGCGAAAGACGTAGGCTACAAGCAAATAGATTAGCCGTTTTATTGCGCAGTTTTAATTTTACATACCGCCACGCCTTTATTGAGTAACTTGGGCTGAATCTGACTGGGGGTCATATGAGCAAATCGAAACGTCTGTTAATGGTGCTTTTGTGGGTCATGGTCGTCACTTTTTTCTATTTATCCAGAGCCACTGCGCAAACTCCGAAAGCACAAAAAACCGCAAAAACTTCACCCTTGCTCGGCGCACCGAAAATTTGGGACGCTAAACAACTTGCGACCTGGGCAACCCCGATTGCCGGGGTCAACGCCACGCCGAATTTTTATAGCGAAGCAGACTATTACGCCGCGCCGCTTGATAATCTGCGAACCTATCCGGTTTATCACCCGGACTTTGAACCGAAAGGTTATCGGGAAGGGTTAAAAAAGCAGGGCGCGCAACCCATGATTGAGCCGGAAAAACTCAAGACGGAAAAGGATTGGCTGGAAGCCGGCGGTCGGGTTTTTGATGAGCTTGATGTCCCGATTGTGCGCACCGATGACCCGCGCGTCTTTAGTTACCTAAAAGATCGCGAAGCCATCAAACAAGATGGCATGAAAATCACCCGGGAGGGCATCATACCGGGGATTCGATGGGTTGTGGAAAAAAGCGGTGCGCTTAAGTTGACGTTGTCTGAATGCGCCGCCTGTCACACCCGCGTGATGGATGACGGCACACTGATTCGGGGCGCGCAGGGTAACCTCAATCTGGGCTCGCAAATTGCCGGCCTGCTGGTTGAAGGTTTCGCGAAATTCAATGAACAACTCGGCATCTCCATCAATCAAGCCGAATACAACAGTTATGGTGTGCCCTGGCTAAAGGACGACGTTCACGAGCGTTTTAAAACCATGTCCGAGGAAGAGATTGGTCAAGTTGATGGGCCGCCCTTCACCAGCACCTTCCCACGTTTCAATGGTAGCCCCTATTACATCACTAAAATTCCAGACCTCATTGGCATCAAAGACCGGCGTTACTTAGATCACACCGGAACCCACCTCAATCGCGGCCCCGAAGATATTGCGCGTTATGCAGCGCTGGTCAGTTTTGCTGACGACGGGGCGATCGGACAATACAAATTTTTCACCGAAGAACAGCGGCGTTTGCCACTTCGTTTCAGCGACGAAGCGCTTTACGCGCTCGGCAAATTTATCTACGCGCTGACGCCGCCGCCCAATCCCAACCGACCGAACGCGCTGACGGCGCGCGGCAAAAAAGTCTTTGCGCGTGAAGGCTGCGCCACCTGTCATACGCCGCCGCTCTACACCAATAATACCTTGATGCCGGTTGATGGATTTACGCTAGCCAAAGATGACCCGAAAACCGCGCAGCTGCACATCTTCTCAGGCCTTCGCCTGGGCACAGACCCCGCTCTCGCCCTCAAGACCCGCAAAGGAACCGGTTATTACAAAGTTCCTTCGCTCAAAGGGCTCTGGTATCGCACCCTGCTTGAACATTCCGGGTCAATCGCTTCACTGGAAGATTGGTTTGATAAGCAGCGCCTCAGCGAGGATTATGTGCCGAGTGGTTGGAAAGGTCCGGGTGTGACTAGGCGCGCCGTGAAAGGGCACGAGTTCGGGCTTGAACTTTCCGCCGAAGACAAACGCGCCCTCATCGCTTTCTTAAAAACCCTTTAGTTATTGGTCATTTGCTTTACTCTACCCACACTAATCAGAGCCAAGAATTTTGCGAGTGTCAAACGACCAATGACGATGGGTATAGATAGCAATCCGCCTTTACCGTTTTATCTTATGAGGCAAAATATTCTTGTAGTTTAAATATTCCACTCAATTTTCACTGCGAGAACCAGGTAAATATATGAATTACTTCTTTCGGTGGAAGAAAAAATTGGTGGTATCAATTATTGTAGCCAACATTCTTCTTCTTCTTTTTCATGTGGGCATGCTTCTCAATATGCATGGAGGGGTAGAAGCGTTATTCTCCCTCTTTTATGGGTTACTGGCTGGGCCTAACAGAGTAGTGAATCTGATATTTCCAACCGATAGTATTTGGGATAAAGAGCCAATATATATCTACAGATTCTCAACATATTTTTATAGCCTGGTTGCTTATACAATATTAATCTACGCTTCGTTAGTTTTATTAAAAGGGAAGTCGAAGGCTAATGACCAAATAACAGGTGACCGTTAGCTAAAATCGCACCACCGTGTCGGGACCGCCTTCGATGTGTACCGTATCAATGAAGCGCACGCTCTTGGTGCGTTCGGTTGACATAATGATTGATGAAGTGCGCGTGCCGGTGCCGAAGAAGCGCACGCCTCTGAGGATCGTTCCATCCGTCACCCCGGTTGCCGCAAAGATGATTTGTTTGCCGGGCGCAAGGTCGTCGGTGTCGTAAATTTTATAGGGGTCTTGAATGCCCATTTCGCGCATGCGATCAACCGCATCTTCGGGAATGCGACTGCGGTCTTCTAAATCTTCGAGTTGCTCTTTTAAAACGAAGCGGGCGAGTATTTGCCCGTTCAAACAATGCATCGCCGCGGCGGTCAATACGCCTTCGGGTGCGCCACCCGTTCCCATCACCGCATGAACGCCGGAACCGGCGACCGCCGCTGAAATACCGGCTGACAAATCGCCATCCGAAATTAACTTGATGCGGGCTCCGGCGGCGCGAATATCGCTAATCAGTTTTTGATGGCGCGGGCGATCAAGCACAATGACGACTAAATCATCAATATCGCGGTCTAAGCGCCGGGCAATCGCTTTTAAGTTGTCTTTAACGGGCGCATCGAGTTCTACGCAACCTTTGGCCGCCGGACCAACAATCAGTTTTTGCATATACAAATCGGGCGCATGCAGCAGTCCGCCTTTTTCGGAGCACGCCATCACGGCAATCGCATTGGCTGAACCGGTCGCGCAGAGGTTGGTTCCTTCAAGTGGGTCAACGGCAATATCAACTTCCGGATAAGCGTTACCGTCCTTGTGACCCAGGCCGACTTTTTCGCCAATATAGAGCATCGGCGCTTCGTCACGCTCACCTTCGCCGATGACAATTTCGCCGCGCATCGGGACGGTGTCCATAATTTTTCGCATGGCTTCGACAGCAACATGGTCAGAATATTTTCTGTCGCCTTGCCCCATGGTGTGAGCGCACGCAATGGCCGCCGCTTCGACGACGCGCAAAAAATCCAACCCCAACTCTTGCTCCAATTTTCTTTCCATGCCGATTTCACCTCCCGGTTTATCTCTGCTAGCGATTTTTGAATTCAAACGTCCCGCTAAAGGGACTTGATAATGCTTCATCGCTCACCATTTTTCAAGTGAGTGAACTGAAAACCTCTCAAGCCCTTGCACATTTCTGCATTGTTTTTCGGGCGCTTTCCGTCATGGATAAACGGATACCTGAACTTCCTTGATTCGCCCTTCCATGACCTGCGGGATGAGACAGCAAACAAATGAATAACCTGATGCGAAGGAGTTTCGCCATGCAAAAGAGTTTGAGCCTCCTCGTGGCTTTCCTATGGGCTTTTATCCCGGAGTTTTATCTAATCGCCAGTAACTCAACGGTCTTCAGCCTTGAATCTGAAGCGCAAGCTGTGAGCCTGGTCATTAACGAATATCAAGCCGACCCGGCCGATGGCCTCGCAGGTGACGCCAACGGCGACGGCACGCGCAGCGCTTCTCAAGATGAATTTATTGAACTCGTTAACAACGGCTCATTGCCGCTTGAGGTCAGCGGCTTCACGATTAGCGATGCCGCGCAAATACGCTTCACCTTTCCTGCAGGAAAGATTATTCCTGTCGGAGAAGCCGCAGTGGTATTCGGCGGCGGCACACCAACTGGCGCTTTCGGCAACGCCAGGAATAACGGACTGGTCTTTGCCGTGGGCGGTTCAGGGTTAAATCTCAATAACGGCGCGGACTCAATCATCATCAAAGATAATTCGGGAGTCGAAGTCGCGCGGCGCGATTATCCTTCCGCTGATGGTTCGGCCAATCAATCGCTGACGCGCAACCCGGATATCACCGGCAATTTCATGCGCCATTCACAAGTCGCAGAAAGCGGCGGCGCGCTTTATTCACCCGGCCAAAAAATCAATGGCGAAGCCTTTACCGTCGCGCCCGTCATCCAACAAATCAATCCGCCGAGCCGATTAGAGGGCGAGAGCCCTTTTGACCTTGAAGTTGAGGGTGCAAATTTTTCGGCTGATGCCAAGGTCTTGATTAATTCGCAGGCGCTAACGACGACCTTTCTGAGCGATACGAAATTAACGACCATCGTTCCTGTGACCGTTGCCTCTGTCCCAGGCAATTATCGCGTCGAAGTTATCAACCCCGACGGCAATCACTCAAATTCTCTCACCTTGCAGATCATTCCGCTGCCGCCTGTGCTGCTGGCGCTGATTCCAACAACCGTGGAGGTTGGCGTTGGTTCGTTCCCGCTATTTTTACAAGGCGCGAATTTCACCGCCGCTTCGGTTGTTTTAATGAATGACGCGCCGGTGACGACGACCTTCATCAACAAAGGCGAACTTCGGGCAAGCGTTCCTGCGTCAATGACCAATACCATCGGCGTAAAGCGCGTCAAGGTACGCAACGCGGACGGCAAATTATCACGCGAATTTATTTTTGAAGTGGTCGCCAGACGACCGCGCATCATCTCAATTAACCCGGCACAAATTCTCGTCGGCGCATCGGCTTTTGCGCTTGAAGTCAAAGGCGCAAATTTCAGCAGCAATGCCATTATCATCTTGAACCAGGCGCCACTGGCAACCAAATTCATCTCGTCAACCGCGCTTGCGGCGCAGGTATCCGCCGACTTGATTGCTCAGGTTGGTTTGAAATCAATAACTGTGCAAAACACAGATGGGGCAATTTCAAATGAGGTTGCGCTTCGCGTCGTTCCTGACACGCCGCTCATTAAGCTGGTTGAACCCGATTCGGCAATCGAAGGCAGCGACGAAAAAGTTATTCAACTGTTTGGCGAAAAATTCAAAGCCGGCGCCATCGCGTTTGCGCATTCGGATTTGCAGACCAGCCGGGAGCTGGAAACCAAATTTATTTCCGCTGAACAGCTTGAAATTAAACTGAGTTCCGAATTGTTGAGCGCGGCAAAGAACCTGGCGCTGCGGGTGGAAAATCCCGACTTCGGTTTTTCCAATGAAGTGGTTTTCAAAGTCTTCATCAAAGACCCGCTGGTGATTAATGAATATTTGGCCGACCCGCCTGACGATATGAGCGGTGATGCCAACGGCGATGGTTCGCGCAGTTCTTCTCAAGATGAATTTGTTGAAATTGTAAATCGGACAAACGAACCGGTGGACTTATCAGGCTACAGACTTTCTGATGCCGATGCAGTGCGCCACCTGTTTAACGCGGGAACCATCATTCCGCCTTTTGAAGCCGTTGTGGTTTTCGGCGGCGGCACGCCGAAAGGGACTTTCGGCAATGCCGCAGAAAATGGCCTGGTGTTTAAAGCCTCGTCAGGCGGACTCTCGCTCAATAACGGCGGCGACACCCTTAAACTTGAAGACGCGCAGGGGCGCCTGATTCAAGAGATAAAATTTACCAATATTGAAGGCAATGCGAATGAATCCTTCAACCGCGAACCGGATGCGAGCGGCGCAATTTTTTTCAAGCACACGAGCATTATGAATGGCAATCACCAGCTCTATTCACCGGGCACCAAAGCCACCGGCGAGGCGTTTACCATTAAACCCCTTATCAACGAACTTGCGCCCGCCAGTATGGCGGCAAACGCCGCCGATTTCACTTTGAAAATACGGGGCGCGAATTTCGACCCCGCCGCAGAAGTCTTATTTGCAGATAAACGGCTTTCGGCAACGGTTCTTTCATCAACCGAACTGGAAGTCATCATCCCGGCAGAGCTTTTACTTGAAGTCGGTTTTGTTGATGTAGGGGTGCGCAATCCGAAAGGCGAGCTTTCTAAAATGATAAAGTTTTTAATACGAGGCGAGCCGCCGCGAATTCATTTCATCACGCCGCAAAAGACCGGAACCGGCGCAGAGAATTTGGTCATCGGCATTCAAGGCGAGCGGTTTCAAACCAAGTCAATCGTGAGCCTCAAAAATGAAAAGCTCGAAACGCGACTGACGGCGCCCGGTTTGCTAACCGTGATTGCGCCCGCGAAATTGTTTACGGTAACGGGCGAGTTTGACATCAAAGTTATCAATGCTGACGAGATGCAATCGAATGTCGCCAAGCTCACGGTTGAAAACGGACCGCTAATTACGCGACTGGCGCGCAAGAAAATTCAAATGGGCAGCGGCGCTGTGCAAATAAAAATTTCCGGTGTCGCCTTCAAACCGGATGTGGTGGTCTATATCAATAATCGCGCTGTGCAAACCCGCTTTTCGAGCGATGCGGAACTCGTGGCGACGATACCTGCCGAGTTAACCGGAGCGGTCGGGAGGCTCGAACTCCAGGCGCGTCACGCGGATGGCGGGCGTTCAAACAAAGTGGAGCTGAAAGTGATTGAATGAGGGAAGGCGATTCGAAAAGGTCGTCGGGAAGGGTAATGGAGGCGACCTTCTCGAATCTTTGAAAGCTTGGTTTGCGTTGCAAACTACAGGCGCGTCAAGCTGACGCTTCCAGAAACTGATGAGAGGTGCAAGCGGCGCGAGCCGTCGCCCAGGCGACCACTGGCGGACATTCCCGGCGAATATCTTTCGCGTTTCTTCACTTCAAGAGGGAAATCGGTTTTCAAATCGCCGCTCAGGGTTGACATATTCACCGTTGCGTCAAGGTTGGCGGGAATGCGTACATCAACCGTCCCGCTTACGGATGAAAACTTCATGTCATCATCGCCCGAAAGCTTGGTTATTTCAACATCCACTTCGCCGCTGACGCTTGAGGCATTGACCGTGCCCGAGACGTCTTTGATTTTCACTTCGCCGCTGACGCTTGCGGCTTTGAGTCGGCCACTGATGCCGCTGATGGCGATCGAACCGCTGACCGAATTAATGCCGTCAATATCGTAGTTAATTGAACGCGGAACCTTAACCTGGAAATCCACGCTCGCTTCACAATTATTACAACGGTCGGGATAGCGTACTCTGACCTGAACGCGATTGCCGCTACTTAAATCTTCGACTTCAACGCGGTCGCGGTCGCGCCCGACTTTGGTTGCCGTCACCAGAATCGCGCTCCCTTCATAACCGGTCACGACAATATCACCGGAGATATTGCTGATTTGAACGCGACCCCCGGCGCCGATTTCATAAGTCTTTTGAAAATCCTGAGCCGAAACGGAACCCGCCGCCAAAAATACGAATGCCAAAGCAATACCAAGCCATACTCTTTTCATAACTGTTTTAAACTCCTTCGCTTAAGAATTGTTGTTACGCAAGGTGAGTGGTGAGCTACCAAAAAAGGTTGCAAAAATTTTCACCTGGAATAGAAAAGCTATCGAACCAGAAGCGGGTTCACAATTGAGGCAGGCAATACCTGAGGCAAAGCGCTGCATGTTGCAGCGCAGAAAATTCCTGGTGTTCGAGCGCCTTTTGCGTCAACGTTTCAGGCTGGTTGGCTCATTGCCTTTGATGGCTTCGATGCGTAAATTGACGCGATTAAGTTTCAGTGGTGCGGTCAGCGATTGGGTGCGGCGGCGTATTCTTGCCGCTAACTGTTCGGCTTCGTCTTCGAGCACGGTTAAGCGTTCATTTAGGGTTTCAAGGTAGCGTCTTGCCGATTCCAAACGTCGCATGCAGCGGGCCCCTGAGCGCCCCAAATCTTGAATGGCGCGGTCAAGCTTGACGGTGCGAGCCTGGAATTCGAGAAGTTTATCGGCTTCGCCGCTGTTAGCCGCGCTTTTAATTTTTGAAACCAACCCCCGACGTTCATTCCAACGCTCTTCAAGCATGGCATTGATCTCTTTAAGCTGGCTTTCCGCATCGCGTAAGACGGCTTCGGCCTGGGCGAGTTCACTTTTGGTTTTACCGATTCTATCAGACATAGATGACTCCTGAATGAATAATGGAGACGTGTCTTGTTTCTATTATTTTCCCCACAAAAAACGCTCTTGAAAATTGTCTGTGAGGTGAGGTTTCTTGCTTCTCAACACGTTCAAACAGGCCCTAGGGTAAACGCAACGCGTTGAACAAGCAATAGTTTTTATTCGCGTCTCTGCTAGGTCAAAGATAAGAATTGACAATCGCTAGGGCGTGTGTTTGAATTGCGCCTATCTAAGCTATCTAGCCCCTTACGGTTTGTCAGGAAATACAAATTCTCCCTCAACTGAATGCTGATTTTCATTAGCTATTCAGCACTGGAACTTTGTCTTGTATCCGGCAAAACCATTCCCTCGCCCCGGTTAGATAGAGGCATAAAGGGAAACTAAAGCATACGAGTTTAGAGGCGAATCCAACACCGCTTAATGATGTTGGTTTGTGGGAATAGATCGAAACTCTGTCAAGCTTTTCAAACTTTCGGTTTTGTTCAGGAAGGAACTCCTTTTTATTCCTTCCCGAAGGAGGTTGCTCAGTATGAAAAGAGTGTTAAAAAACACCCCGACCAAATTATTTTTATTATCCGCATTTATACTTATCTGCTCCCAAGCCATTTTCGCCACTACCGTTGTAATTCCCAGTGATGACGCTCTTGTTGTCGGCAGCCGCGCCATTGTTCGCGGCAAAGTCCTTGCCGTCGGCACCGCCTTTGACGCCGAGCACCGTCGCGTTTATACCTACATCACCCTGCGCGTTCAGGAAGTCATTAAAGGTCAAATCAGAGAACGCAAAATTGTCATTAAAGAAGAAGGCGGTCAAACCGCCGAATTCGGCACCTTGATCTTTGGCGTTCCGCGATATACGGTTGACCAAAACGTCATCCTCTACTTAGACACCTGGCGTGATGGAACGTTCCGCACGCATCAAATGTTCATGGGCAAATACAACATCGTCACCGACCCGGCGAGCGGCGAACAGACAGCCGTTCGCGAGACCATGGATGAAGGGGTTATGGTGTTGCAAAATATCGGCGAGAGTACCAATGAGCCGAAGACCGAACGCATGGAAATGAAATCCTTCTTGCGAATGTTGCGCAGCAAAGTGGCGGCGCACCGGGAAGAGAGCAAAGCGTTCGAGGAGATGTATTACGCCGGTATTCCGACGCGCCCCGAACCGCCTGAGTATGAACAAATCCAACAGCGTGGCAAACTGCAAACCCAGTGGACCTATATCAGTTCGGCGCATCCATCGTGGTTTGAAGTTTATGATGGCCAGCCCGCAACTTTTTATGTCAATACGACAGGCGCTCCGACTTCAACCATCGTCAATGATATTCAAACTTCGATGAATGCCTGGTCAACCATATCGGGTTCGGCTCTGCGCGTTATCGTTGCCGGCACGACCAACGATTGTTGGACAAACTCACAAAACAATGTCATCAACTTCAATAACTGCGATGGCCGATGGTCGCCGACCGGCGGCAATTGTCAGGGAACTTTAGCGCTCGGTGGTTTGAGTTGGTTTCCCAGCCAGACCCGTGTCGTAAATGGCGTAACCTTTACACGCGGAACCGATGGCTTTGTATCCTTCAACCCATATGCCGCTTGCAACTTCGGAAATAGCTGCAATGTTCAAGAAGTGACCACCCATGAACTCGGTCACGCGCTCGGTTTGGGACATTCGGCGATTGCCGATGCAACGATGTACGCCTTTGCGCACTTTGACGGTCGCTGTGCCGGTCTCAGGCAGGATGATATGGATGCCATGCGCTTCATCTATCCGGCTACCGGTGGCGGCGGTGGTGCGCTTTCCATCGTCAGCACCTCACCGCTACTTCCGGGGACAACCAATGTGGCTTATACGCAAACCTTATTGGGCGCAGGCGGCACGCTGCCTTATACCTGGAGTATCGTATCAGGCGCCTTACCAGCAGGCTTGACGCTCAATGCAAACGGCGTCATCAGCGGTACGCCGACGGCGGCCACCACGGCCAACTTCACCGTACAAGTGAGAGATGCTGCACAGGCAACTGCGCAAAAAGCTTTTACCTTGACCGTAACCAATGGCGGCTCGCAATACAGCTCTCAGTTCCTTTCACAAACTGTTCCGTCTTCGGTTACGCCCGGCCAACAGTTCAACGTCAATATGAAGTTTCTTAATACCGGCACCCAGGCTTGGGTGACGGGAGGCGCGTTTAGTTACTACCTGGCATCGCAAAATCCGCAGTTAAATCAGACCTGGGGCGGAAACGGTGTGCCGCTCGTCAACTTCTCGGTGAATCCGGGCGAGACGCTTGATGTCACCTTCTTAGCCATTGCGCCGCAAGCGCCGGGAACCTACAACTTCCAATGGCAGACCTATCAAAATGGCGGTGTCGGCTTCTTCGGTGAAATGTCGCAAAACGTCATCATTCAAGTGGGAAGCGGTGGTACGCCGACCAATGATGCGACCTTCGTATCCCAAAACGTTCCGACCACAATGACGGCGGGACAGACCTATAATGTGTCTGTGACCATGGCAAATTCAGGAACCACCACCTGGTCGTCGGCAAGCTATAAACTGGGTTCACAAAACCCGCAGGATAATACAACGTGGGGACCGAACCGCGTGGCGCTCTCGTCTTCGACTGCTCCGGGCACAAATGCGACCTTGAACTTTAGTGTCACTGCGCCAAGCACACCCGGCACCTACAACTTCCAGTGGAGAATGAATGATGGCAGCGCATTTTTCGGCGCGACGAGCACCAATGTTGCTGTCACGGT